>NZ_JBFAKW010000150.1:0-22167 GCF_040655955.1 Streptomyces sp. NPDC050263
GTACGTCCAGTACGAGGACTTCCGGCCGGCACACCGAGAGCACGCACCGGACGCCGCTCCTTGACGGGCAAACGTTGCCTGCCGCGGCACTAGTCTGCGCAACCCGGTCCCCGGACGGCTGAGGCCGCCCGGGGACCGCTGCGTTCGAAATGCCGTCAGTCCGACGTCGACAGCCGCTTCTCGAACCAGTGGGAGGCGTAGACGTGGTCGACGTACGCCGGGATCTCGCGGTAGCCGGACGCCCGGTACATCGCCTGCGCCTCCGTGAGCGTGGCGTGCGTGTCCAGGCGGACGACGTCCAGGCCGCGCCGCGCCGCAGCGTCCTCCAGGTGTTCGAGGAGCCGGCGCGCGAGGCCCAGCCGGCGGGCGTCCGGGTGCACCCACACGTGCTTGATCTCGCCGACCCCCGGCTCCAGCCGGCGCAGCGCCCCGCAGCCCACGGCGCGCCCCTCCTCGTACGCCACGAAGAACGCGCCCGCCTCCCCGGAGACCTCGTCCGGGCCGACCAGGTCGGCCTTGTCGAAGCCCTCGGGGAAGCGGACGTCCAGGTCGGCGGCGTAGGCGTCGAGACAGGCGCGGGCGTTCGGCGCACGGCCGTCGACCAGGGCGACGGTGATGCCCGCCAGCCGCAGCAGCCGCCCGGTGGCGGCCATCGCGTCCGTCAGCTCGGCGCGCTGCTCGCCGGTGAGGGCGGCCAGGAGGTCCGTCGCGAGCGCGTCGGAGCGGCGGTTCTGCTCCGCGACCTCGACGCGTCCCGCCGGGGTGAGCTCGATCATGCGCAGCCGGTTGTCGTCGGGGTGCACGCTGATCCGGACCATGCCCTGCGCCTCCAGTGCCTTCGCCATCCGGCTCAGATACCCGGCGTCCAGACCGAGCCGCCCGCGCAGCGCGCGCAGGGACACCCCGTCACCGATCTCGAACAGCAGCCGGGCCTCGCCCAGCGGACGGTTCTGCCCGAGGTAGTGGTCGTCGAGCGCGCCGATCCGGCGCGTGAAGTAGCGGTTGAACCGGCGGAAGGCCGCCACGTACTCCGTCGAGACAGGCTCCATCGGCATCGGCTCCATCGACTCCGGCTCCATGACCTTTGACTTTAGTCAAAGGTTTTCGGGTCGTCCACCGTCGGCGTCGGCCGATGCCAGCAGTCGGCGGCCCAGCTCCCGTGCCGCCGCCCGGAGCTCCTCCGGCCGCACGATCCTGAACGGCACGTCCAGCGCGGTGAGTCGGCGTACGTACCAGTCGGGTTCGTCGGTGGTCGCGAGCAGGCGCGTCGTGTGCGCGTCCAGTGGCTCGGGGCGGCCCAGACTGCGCGGGAGGACACGGGCCACGTGGTCCACGGGCGCCTCGACGACGACCTCCACCTCGTACGTCCAGCCCTCCGCGAAGTGCGCCTCCAGGGTCTCCACCGGGTCCAGGCCCTCGGGCGGCTCGAACCCCTCCGGCAGCACGGTCACGGAGGCGACCCGGTCCACCCGCAGCACCCGGCGGGCGTCCGGCCCGTGGGACCAGCACAGCAGATACCAGCGGGCGTGGTGGACGACGACGGCCCACGGGTCGACGTCCATCTCCCGTACGCCCTTGCGGCCCAGGTCGTATCCGAGCCGCACCCGGCGGCGGTCCGCGCCCGCCTGGACGAGGGCCACCGTGGTGCCGGGGTCGGGGCCTACCGCGTCCGGGCCCCGGGTGCTGACCCTGCGGACCGCCTCGGCCGGATGCGCCACCGGCTCGGGCAGCACCCGCACGATCTTGCCGAGCGCGCTGCCCACCGGTCCCGTCGGGTCGGCCGCGTCGTGATGGCCGTCCAGTACGGCCATGACCAGCCCGAGGGCCTCGGTCGCCGTGAACATCAGCGGCGGCAGCCGCACCCCGCGCCCGACGCGGTAGCCGCCGTAGGGGCCACGCGTCGACTCCACCGGGATGCCGGCCTCGCGCAGGATGCCGACGTAGCGGCGGGCGGCCCGCTCGGAGACGCCCAGCCGCTCCGCGAGCCGTGCCGCCGTACTGCCGGGGCTGCTCTGGAGCAGCTCCAGCGCGAGGAGGGCACGGGCGGTGGGGCTCTCGTCGGTCTTCATCCGGGATCCTCGTATTCCGGCAGCGGATCGTCCGGAACGGAATCTAGCCTGCTGCCATGAGTCCAGTGAGCCCCGTGAGTCCCGTGACTGAGAACACCGAACCGGCGCCGCTTCTGGAGCCGCCCGTCGCCGGCGGCGAGGCCGACACGCTGATCGGCTCGCTGGAACGCCAGCGCAGGACCCTGGCCTGGAAGTGCGAGGGGCTTGACGCGGCCGGGATGAACACCGCGCTCGCCCCCTCGACGATGACCCTGGGCGGTCTGCTCAAGCACCTGGCCCTCGTCGAGGACGAGTACCTCACCGGGCGGCTGCTGGGGAAGCCGCTCGGCGCGCCCTGGGACACCGTCGACCGGGACGCCGAGCCCGACTGGGAGTGGCGCTCCGCCGCCTCCGACACGCCCGAGGAGCTCTTCGCGCTCTGGGAGTCCGCCGTCGCCCGCTCCCGCGCCCATGTCCGCCGGGACCTCGCCGAGGGCGGCCTGGACACGCCGGCCCGCCGCGGGTGGCCCGACGGGCGGTCGCCCAGTCTGCGGCGCATGCTGGTCGACCTGATCGAGGAGTACTCCCGCCACGTCGGCCACGCCGACCTCATCCGGGAGGCCGTCGACGGGCGCGTGGGGGAGGACCCGCCGCGATGAGCGACGCCGTCCGGCCCGACGAGCTCGATGTCGTCCCCGCGAACGAGGCCTCCTGGGACGACATCCGGGCCGTCTTCGGCACCACCGACTACCCCGGCCGGTGCCGGTGCCAGCGCTACCGGGTCCTCGAACACGACTGGAGTGCCGCCACCCCCGAGGAACGCGCCGCCCGCCTGCGCGAGCAGACCGGCTGCGACGACCCCGACCACCCCGGCGATCCAGGTGGCCCCGGCGACCGGTCCACCGCCGGCCTGGTCGCCTACCTCGACGGCGAGCCCGTCGGCTGGGCCGCCGTGGCGCCCCGGACCGACTTCCCCCGGCTGCTGCGCACCCGCGTGCCGTGGACGGGCCGCAAGGAGGACCGGGCCGACGCCGGCGTCTGGGCCGTGACCTGCCTCCTCACCCGCCGCGGCTTCCGCGGCCGGGGCATCACCTACGGCCTGGCCCGCGCCACCGTCCCCCATGCCCGCGACCACGGGGCCCGCGCCCTGGAGGCGTACCCCATGCTCACCGTGCCCGGCGTCGAGATCACCTGGGGCGAACTCCACGTCGGCGCCCGGCAGGTCTTCGCCGAGGCGGGGTTCAGGGAGGTGAGCAGGCCGACGCTGCGGCGGGCGGTGATGCGGGTGGACTTCTACGAGTAGCCGCTTCTACGAGTAGCCGCCCGGCGGGATGCGGCGGGCGACCATCACCCGGTTCCAGCTGTTGATGGCCGTGATCAGGGCGATCAGGTGGGCGAGCCGGGCGTCCGGGAAGTGCCGGGCAGCGGCGGCATAGACCTCGTCCGGCACGAAGCCGTCCGTCAACACGGTCGCCGCCTCCGTCAGCGCGAGCGCGGCCCGCTCGCGCTCGTCGTAGACGTCCCCCGCCTCCTCCCACACGCTCAGCAGATCGAGCTGCTTCTCGCGCACACCGTGCTCGCGCGCGATCGTGAGATGCATGTCCACGCAGAACGCGCAGTGGTTGAGCTGCGAGGCGCGGATCACCACCAGCTCCGCGAGCGCGGGATCGCCGAGGCCCCGCTTCGCGGCGGCGCTGAGCGCGGTCATGGCCGCGCCGACCTCGCGGTCCAGCAGGTTCGTCCGGCGCGGCCGGCTCACGCGTGCTGACCCGGACGGTAGTGCCCCGGCACCAGCCGGCAGGTCACGCCGAACCGGTTCCAAGCGTTGATCACCGTGATCGAGGCGATCAGCTGCGCCAACTCGGGCTCCTCGAAGTGCTTCGCCGCCCGCTCGTACACCGCGTCGGGCACGAAACCTCCCCCAGAGCCGAAAGCCTGGGAGGTGCCCCCGGTCAGCACGGTCACCGCCTCGGTCAGCGCCAGCGCCGCGAGCTCCTTCTCGGTGTAGAAGTGCTCCGACTCCTCCCACGCGCTGAGCTGGACGATCCGCTCGACGCTCTCGCCCGCCGCCAGCGCGTCCTTGCTGTGCATGTCGACGCAGAGCGCGCAGCGGTTGATCTGCGAGGCGCGGACCTTCACCAGCTCCAGCAGCTTCGGGTCGAGGCCCTTACGGGCGGCGGCGTCGAGCCGCAGCATCGCCTTCAGCACCTCGGGTGCGTGCTCGGACCAGTTCAGCCGGGGGGTGTGCGCGGGCGCGTACCCGTCGGTCGTCGTGAGGGTGTCTTCCTATGTGGTCATGTCCTCGACCCTAGGAACGAGGCAGCCCAGGGGTATGGTCCATTTCCATGGCGAGATCCTGGGCCACTTTGGGCGTCGACCTGCATCTGGAGCCGACCGGACCGCAGCTGCGCCGGGGCCTGACCGACGCCCTGCGCGAGGCGGTCCGCGGCGGCCGACTGGCCCCCGGCACCCGCCTGCCCTCCTCCCGGTCTCTCGCCGCCGACCTGGGCATCGCCCGCAACACGGTCGCCGACGCCTACGCCGACCTCGTCGCCGAGGGCTGGCTCACCGCCCGGCAGGGCTCGGGCACGAGGGTGGCGGGCCGGACGGTCGTTCCGCCGACCGGCGCCGCGGCCCCACCCCCCGAACGCCACCGGCCCCTCTACGACCTGCGCCCCGGCAGTCCCGACCTCGCGTCCTTCCCGCGCGCCGAGTGGCTCAGGGCGGCCCGCCGCGCCCTCACCGCCGCTCCCTCCGAGGCCTTCGGCTACGGCGATCCCCGCGGCCGCGTGGAACTGCGCACCGCCCTCGCCGGCTACCTCTCGCGCGCCCGCGGAGTGCGCGCCGACCCCGAACGCATCGTCGTGTGCGCCGGGTTCGCGCACGGCCTGAGGCTGCTCGCCACCGTCCTGCGGGCGCGCGGAGCGCACACGATCGCCGTCGAGTCGTACGGCCTGGACGAGCACTGGAGGCTGCTGGCGTCGACCGGTCTGGCCATGGCCCCACTGCCGTTCGACGAACTCGGCACGGACGTAAGGGAGTTGACCGGACTCGGAACCGGGACCGGCGCTGTCCTGCTCACCCCGGCCCACCAGTTCCCGATGGGCGTGCCCCTGCACCACGACCGCCGGGCGGCCGTCGTGGACTGGGCCCGGCGCACCGGCGGGCTGGTCCTGGAGGACGACTACGACGGAGAGTTCCGCTACGACCGCCAGCCCGTCGGCGCCCTCCAGGGACTGGACCCCGACCGCGTGGTCCACCTCGGCACGGCGAGCAAGTCGCTGGCCCCCGGGCTGCGCCTGGGCTGGATGGTGCTGCCGCCGGACGTGGTGCAGGACGTGGTGAAGGCCAAGGGCGGGGTGGACACGTCCGGGGTCCTGGACCAGCTGACGCTGGCCGAGTTCATCGCCTCGGGCGCGTACGACCGCCATGTCCGGGCGGCGCGCACGCGCTACCGCAGGCGACGGGACGCGCTCGTCGCCGCCCTGGCCGAGCGCGCCCCGGCGATCCGCGTCACCGGCATCGCCGCGGGCCTGCACGCCGTCCTGCGGCTCCCGCCCGGCACGGAGGGAGCGGCGGTCCGGGCGGCGGCGTATCAGGGCCTGGCGGTGGACGGGCTCGTGCCCCGCCACCGCCACCCCGACGCGGTCACCGAGCCGCTCGACGCGCTGGTCGTGGGATACGGGACCCCGCCCGACCACGCATGGTCCGGCGCGCTGGACGCACTGTGCGCCGCATTGTCTTTCGGCGCGAACGGAACCGGAATTCCTTTTCCCGGATGACGTCACGGGATCGCCGGATCGCAAGATAGAGTCGTCCCATGACCAACAACAATTCGGTGTCCCGTGTGGCCCTCAAGAAGATAACCCCCGATGTCTCCGCCGCGATGGGCTCCCTGCACGGCGCCGCCGTTTCCGCGGCACAGGACGCCAAGGTCGAGCCGGAACTGCTGGAGCTGATCAGGATCCGCGCCTCGCAGATCAACGGCTGCGCGTTCTGCCTCGACATGCACACCAAGGACGCCCGCGCCCAGGGCGAGACCGAGCAGCGCATCTACGCGCTGAACGCCTGGCGGGAGACCCCCTTCTTCACCGAACGGGAGCGCGCCGCACTGGCGTTGACGGAGTCGGTGACCCTGGTGCACGACGGGCAGGTCCCGGACGCGGTGTACGCCGAGGTCGCGGAGGTGTTCGACGAGGCGCAGGTGGCGGCGCTGATCTGGGTGATCACGGTCATCAACGCCTACAACCGGACCGCGATCACCACGCGCATGGTGCCGGGGGCTTATCAGCCCGCCCCGAAGGCGAATTAGTTCGGGCGATCAGTTTTGAGCGGTTCGGTGTGTTCGAGATTTTCGGGCACGTTTGATTGCGCCGGGGCGAATTCCCTTCGACCCGGCGCTTTTGCTTGCCCTGAACCTCTGCTCTGAACCTCTCCGATTCCCTCCGATTCCCCCTATTCCTTCGGCAGCGGCTCCGAGATTCCGTCCAGCCAGCTTCGCCATTCCGCCGCCCGCACCGCCGCCCCCGCGCTCATCGGGTGGCCCGTCCACTCGCTCACCGGGCGGATTCCGTGCAGCGCGTTCACCAGCCAGACCTCGCGGCCGGCCAGCTCGGGCAGGGTCCGCTCGGGGTGGGTGACCCGGATGCCGAGGCGGCGGGCCCGTTCCTGGATCAGGCCGGCCGTGACTCCGGCGAGGACCGGCAGCCGGGGCGACGGCAGGCACAGCGTGTCGCCCTCCCACCACAGGACGCTGGCGGTCGCCGACTCCAGCACCGCGCCGGAGGGCGTGGTCAGCACCGCCTCCGTCGCGCCCTCGCCGGACGCCCGGCGGCGCACCGCCGCCAGCGCGTCCAGGTCCGGTCCCTTGCGGCGCGGCTCGGTCCGTGGATCCGGCCGACCCGCGGCCCAGACCCGGATGTCCGGTTCCAGCGGCGGAGCGGGCCGGATCCGCAGCCTCAACTCCCGAGAACCGGCGGCGAGTTCCACCCGGGGGAACCACTCGCCCGTACGGGGCAGCGCGGCCGTCGCGTCCTGCCAGAACTCCAGGAGCCGGCGCAGCGGCGGCCCGTCGCACTCGCCGCAGGCCCGCAGGAACCGTTCCCGGTGCCGTTCGAGGCCGCGCACCCGGCCGTCGCGCACCAGCCACGAGTCGGCGACCAGCAACCGCCCACCCGCGTCGACGTCGGCTGTCAGCCCGCCTGCCGACGTCCACCGCAACAAGCCTTCCAAGACAGCCGGTTGTGCCATGTGAGTTCCGTTCCTTATCGGTACCTCTTCAGTACTTGCGGCCCGCCACCGCAGGAGCCCCGCCCCGGGGCCCGTACGGCGCGTGCTCCAGCCACGACCCGCACGAGGGCAGCACGGGCGCGAGGGCCGCCGCCGCCCGCTGCCTGAGCCGTACGCTGCGCCGCCGGGGCCGCAGATGCTCCAGCGCGATCCCCGCGGCGGCGCTGTTGTACAGCCCCGCCGCGCGCCGCACTTCGGCGAATCCCTCGACCGCCCGGTCCGTCCCGGCCGCGATCGCCTCCGCCGCCGCCGCCGCGTCGGCGATCCCGCTGTTCATGCCGCGCGCCCCGAACGGCGGGAAGAGGTGCGCGGCCTCGCCCACGAGCAGCACCCGGCGGTGCGGATCGGTGAAGGAGGCGGCGACCTTGCGCAGGAAGCGGTACGTGGACACCCACAGGATCCGGTCCTCGTACCCCTCGCCGACGACCGAGGGGAGCCAGCGCCGGACGGCCTCCTCGGTGCCGTACGCCTCCCGGGTGTCGTCGTCGTGGCACTGGAGGTCGACCTGGAAGCCCCCGGTGAACGGCACACGCATCACACTGCGCCCGCCGACCCCGGGATGCTCGTAGTGGAAGACCCGCTCCAGCGGCAGTTCCGCGCCCGGGAGGTCGGCCACGTCCACGACGACGTGGAAGCCCTCGCCGTGCACGCCCTCCATGGCGATGCCCAGCTCACGGCGGACGGCCGAGCGGGCGCCGTCGGCCGCGACGACGTACCCGGCCCGCCACTCCCGCCCGTCCGCACACGACAGCGACACCACGTCGGCGCCGACGCGGACGCCCGCGACGCTCGCGTCCCACTCGAAGACGACCCCGGACCGCTCGCAGGCGGCGCGCAGGAACCGCTCGGTGTCCACCTGGCGCAGACTGGTGAAGGGCGGGGCGCCGGTGGGCGGCGGGAAGGTGCGGGAGTACACCTCGCGGCCCCGGTACAGCGTCCGCCGGGTGTGCCAGGTGCGCCCGTACGACGTGATCTCGGCGGCCAGCCCCGGACACATCCCGTCGAGCAGCCCGAGGGTCTCGCGGTGCACGAACAGGGCGCGGCTGCCCGGCCGTTCGCGGTCCTTGGGGTCCGCCTCCACAAGCGTGACGTCCAGCCCGTGCCCGCGCAGCGCGAGCGCCGCCGACAGTCCGACGGGGCCCGCGCCCACCACGACGACCGGGTTCACACGCGCACGCTCTCCGGCGTCCCGGTCAGCATGCGGGTGATCTCCACCCGCTTCACCTTCCAGGTCGCCGTCATCGGCAGCTCCTCGAACCGCCACTGCCGGGGCTCGGCCATCGCGGGCAGATCGGCCGTGGCCTCCCGCCAGCGCTCCGGGTCGAGCGGCTGCTCGCCGCGCACGCACACCACCGGCACCGGTTCGCGGTCCACACCGGGCACGATGACGACCTCGCGGAGCTCCTCCAGGCGCTCCATCAGCGCGTCCTCGACCTCCAGGTTGCTGTGCACGGTGTCGATCTGGTCGATCTCACGGTCGATGAGGTGCAGCGAGCCGAGGCGGCTCATGTACCCCATGTCGCCCATCTGCCACCATCCGCCGTCGAGTTGACGGTCGTACTGCTGCTGCGCGCCCAGGTAGGTGAGGATGCGGCCCCGGGTGCGGGCCTCGATCCGCCCGGGCTTGCCCGGCGCCACCGGCCTGCCCTCCGGGTCGGCGATCCGTACCCGGGTGAAGCCGGGGATGCCGATCCCGACCCGCCGCCCGTCCGCCCGCTCGGCGCTGCGCCGCGTGAACCACTGGAACGCGACCGGACCCGTCTCGCTCTGCCCGTACAGCTGGATGAGCCACGGGGTGCGCCGCTTCGACGCGTTCAGCAGCCGTCGCACGGTCCGCGGGTGGATCGCGTCGAACGTCGAGCCGTACGACTTCACCCGGGACAGCGGAGCGCCGGGCGCGTCCGCCAACTCCTCCCACAGGACGAAGGTGTTGGGGTGCGTCTCGACGATGCCGGGGCGGTGGCGCACCAGCAGCGGGCCGACGGCCGCCGGCTCCGGGTCGGTGATCAGCACGAGCGGGCTGCCGAAGTGCAGCAGCACGCCGAGCAGGTGGTAGAAGCGCGAGTGCACGAACGACATGTGCAGCGCGGCCGTCTCCCCGCGGGTGGGCCAGCCCATCGCCTTCTGCGGCACGAGCCGGTTCCACATGGTGTTGGGGCAGTGCACGGCCAGCTTGGGCAGGCCGGTGGTGCCCGAGCTGTGGGTGATCAGGGCGGGGTCGCGCGGGTGCAGCCGGACGGGCGCGGCCGGTTCGGCGCCGGCGTACTTCTCCAGGGGCTCGGCCCCGGGCGCGTCGTCCACGGAGAGCGTCCCGCGTACGGACATCTCGACGCCGGCGAGCGGGCCCGTCAGCTTGGCCCGGTCGGTGATCAGCCAGGGCTGCCGCAGCCGTTGGAGCAACTGCCCGACGACCGGGCCCGCGAGGCCGGGGGACAGGAGCGCCGGAACCGCGCCGATCCGGGAGAGCGCGCAGGTCAGCAGCACGATGTCGACGTTGTCCGTCTTGTGGACGACCACCTGTTCCGAGGGCCGCACCCCGGCCGCCCACAGCCGGTCCGACAGGTCCTCGACCACCTCGGCCAGCGTCGCGTAGTCGAGGTCGACCCCGAGGTGGGGGTGGGTGTCCAGCGGCCGGTCCAGCGTGACGAAGACGGCGCCGTGGCGCTCGGCCGCCCGCCGGAACAGCGGGCCCAGGTAGAACCCGCGGTCGGCGAGCAGGGGTTGCTGCGACATGTGGCTGTTCCTCTCTGACGTACGCCAGGTGGCTGTGGAGCCGGTCATGGGGGTCACCACGCGCCCTGGCGGACGAGATGGCGGCGGAGCTTTCCGGTGGCGGTGCGGGGCAGGGACGACACGAAACTGACGCTTCTGGGCACCTTGAAGGCGGCGAGGCGCTCCCGCGCCAGGGCGACGAGGTCCACTTCGAGGCCGTCCGCGCTGAACCGGCCGTCCGGGCCGTCGACGCCGGCCCGGACGACGGGGACGACGAAGGCGCGCAGCCGGCTGAAGCCGCGTCCGTCGGTGACGGCCGCGACGGCGACCTCCCGCACCGCCGGATGGGTGCGCAGCACGGCCTCCACCTCCAGCGGGGAGACGGTGATCCCGCCGACCATCTCCATGTCGTCGGTGCGGCCCAGATGCCGGAAGGCGCCGTCCGGTTCGCGGCGCGCCCGGTCGTGGGTGGCCAGCCAGCCGCCGACCAGGGTGCGTTCCGTCTCCTCGGGCCGGTTCAGATAGCCGGGCGTCACCGTCGGCCCGCGCACCCACATCTCGCCCTCCGCGCCGTCGGGCACGGGCCGTCCGGCACGGTCGCGCAGCTCCACCTCGAAGCCGGGCACGGGCCGTCCGACGGTGCCGTCGTGCTGATGGGCCAGGCTGTTGGCGCAGAAGGCGTGACCGGCCTCGGTGGAGCCGATCTGCTCCAGCACGGGCGCGCCGAGCAGGTCGGCGACCTGACCGCCGAGACCGTCCGGCAGGCCCTCGCCGGCCGACACCGCGGCGCGCACCGAGGCGAAGCAGGCCGCGTGTCCGCTGCCCCGGTCGGCGACCAGCGCCGCGTACGCCGACGGCACGGAGTAGAGCAGGGTCACCCGGTGCCGGGCGACGAGCTCGTCCACGGCGGCGGGGTTCGGCCGCCGGTCGACCAGGACGGCGCTGGAGCCGGAGAAGAGGGGGAAGACGAAGGCGTTGCCGAAGCCGTAGGCGAAGTACAGCTTCGACACCGACAGGGTGACGTCCTCCTCGGTGATCCCGAGCAGCCGCCGGCCGATCAGGTCGTGGTACGCCTTCGGGTCGCCGTGCGTGTGCACGACCCCCTTGGGGCGGCCCGTGGTGCCGGAGGTGTACTGCACGTAGAGCGGCGTGTGCGCGTCGACCGGGTGGGCGGCGACCGGTTCGGCGGCGGGGGCGAGCGCGAGGAACTGGTCGGCGCCGAGCCGGGCCCGGTCGGCGAACCGGTCCTCCAGCCCCGGCCCGGTGACGCACAGCACGGCCTCGGTGTCCTCGGCCATGAACGCGTGCTCGCCCGCCGGGAGTTCGGGGTTGACCAGCACGGCCACCGCCCCGAGCCGGGCGACGCCGAGGAAGGCCGCGACCCACGCCATCCCGTCGGGCAGCGCGAGCAGCACCCGGTCCCCGGCCCGCACGCCGTGCGCAGCGAGCACCCCGGCCGCCCGCGCCCCCAGCTCGTGCACCTCGCCGTGCGTCCAGAACTGATGCCCCTGATGGAACGCGGCCCGCCCGCCCCAACCGCGCCGCTCGACGAGATCGGCGAGATACGCGGCCAGGTTGCCGGGCGTGTCGGAGCCGGGGTCGGCGCCGGTGCGGGACCGAGGCGCGGTCGTCGTGGGCGATGGGGTCGTCATCGGGGAGCCTTCTTCGACGTGGCCGGGGCGGGAGTCCGACGGCCGGTCACCCGGGCCGTCTCCTCGGGCGCCGGCGGCAGCGCCGCGGTGTGCTCGCGCAGGGCCCGCATCTGGGCGGCCGTCTTCAGCAGCATCTCGTCGTACTCGGCGACCGGATCGGAGTCCAGGACGATCGCGCCCCCGGCCCCCAGCTGCATCAGGCCGTCGGCCATGACGGCCGTGCGGATGACGATGTTGAGGTCCGCGCCGCCGCTGCACCCCAGGTAGCCGAGGGCCCCCGAGTAGACGCCGCGCGCCTCGGTCTCCAGCTCGTCGATGATCTCCATCGTGCGCAGCTTCGGCGCCCCGGTCATCGACCCGCCGGGGAAGCAGGCGCGCACACAGTCCACCGCGTCCGTGCCCTCGCGCAGCCGTCCCTCGACGGTCGAGACGAGCTGGTGGACGGTGGCGTAGGTCTCGGCGGCCATCAGCCGGGTGACGCGTACCGTGCCGGTGCGGCTGACCCGGCCCAGGTCGTTGCGGAGCAGGTCGACGATCATCAGGTTCTCGGCGCGGGTCTTGGCGTCCGCCGCGAGCGAGTCCCGCAGCCGGGCGTCCTCCAGCGGATCCGCGCCGCGCGGCGCGGTGCCCTTGATCGGCTTGGCCTCGGCGACGCCGTCCCGGGTGATCCGCAGGAACCGCTCCGGCGAGGAGCCGGCCACGTCGAGGTCGCCGAATCTCAGGAACGCGGAGTACGGGGCCGGGTTGACACGGCGCAGCACCCGGTAGAAGTCGTAGGCGTCGTCCGGAGCGGGTAACCGCGCGGAGTTCGTCAGGCAGATCTCGTAGCTGGTGCCCGCCGCCAGCTCCCGCTGGCTGGCAGCGATGTCCGCGAGATAGGCGGCCCGGTCCCGCACCAGCCACGGCTCCACGGCGCCGTGGTCCACCGCGCCCGGCGCCGGCAGCGGCGGCCGCGCCAGGTCGGTCTCGGCGGGCAGCGAGGTGAGCCCGGCCAGTGTGCTCTCGAGCCAGTCCGTGGCCTCCCGGGCGGCCTGCGGGGTGTCCTCGGCCAGGCAGACCGCGTAGGTGAAGCCTTCCTGGTGGTCCACCGCGATCAGTCGGTCGGCGAACAGCCAGGCGGCGTCCGGGGTGCCGGCGCGGTGCCGGTTCGGCGAGCCGCAGTCGGCCTTCAGCTCGTAGCCGAAGTAGCCGACATAGCCGCCGGTGAAGTCGAAGGGCAGCCCGGTGGCGTCGACCTGACGGTTCGTCAACTGCCGCTTGAGATAGTCGAAGACGCTCGCCCGGACCTTGCGCGCCGGCCGGCCGGCCCGCTCGATCTCGCAGTGCCCCGACTCGACGTCGTACCGGACGAACTCGGCGAGCGGCCCGCTGTCGTCACCGAAGAACGAGAACCGGGACAGTCCCTCCTCGACTCGCGAGCTGTCCAGCCAGAACGCCCGCGGCGAGTCGGCGTACAGCCGGGTGAAGGCGGCCTCCGCGTCGATCGCCTCGGCGATGCGGCGGGTGTGCAGCCGGTGGGCGGGACGGTCGGCGCGGCGGGGGCGGGGGACGGTCACCTTGGGCGTCGGCATCGCGGCCGCGGCCTGGGTGACCGCGGTGTTCTTCGTCCGCGTCTTGCGGGCCCGCTCGGCCGTCAGGTTCCGGAAGTTCATCAGCATTCGGTGGCCGTATTCGGTGAGCACCGACTCCGGGTGGAACTGCACGCCCCACAACGGCCGTTCGCGGTGCCGCAGCCCCATCAGGACGCCGTCCTCCGCCCAGGCCGTGGCCTCCAGGGAGGCGGGCAGCGGCTCGCCCACGGCCAGCGAGTGGTAGCGGACGGCGGTGAAGTTCTGCGGCAGCCCCTGGAACAGGTCCCGTCCGTCGTGCCGGACGGCCGACAGATGCCCGTGCCGGGGCTCCGGGGCGGACTCCACCCGGGCGCCTTCGCCGTGCGCGATGCCCTGATGGCCGAGGCAGACGCCGAGCACCGGGATCGGCGACTCGGCGAGCATCCTGGCGCTGATGCCGAAGTCACGCGCCTTCGCCGGGTGTCCGGGGCCCGGCGACACCACCACGTTGTCGAAACCCGCAAGATCGGGAACGGCGCCCACGGGGGCGTCATTGACGATCACCACCGGTTCCTCGCCGTTGACCTCGGCGATCAGCTGGAACAGGTTGTACGTGTACGAGTCGTAATTGTCGATGAGCAGGGTCTTCACCCGCCCACCTCCCTAGGGTCGTTCTCTGGTCTACGCGGTCCGTCGTTTATGCCGTCCGCGGAGCGCCTGGAGCGGTGGATACAGCCATTTCTTGAAGAAACGCTGAAGGCGGGGCATGAGAATCCAGGTGACAAGTGCCGTCACGCACAGGCAGAGCAGCAGTGTGCGAATGAACGGATTGAGCCCGCCGAGATAAGGAAGCACGATGATGTTGAACAGGAGCACCGGCGGAAAGACGGCGCTCATATTTACGAACCATAACTTCCATTTCGAAGGCGGGGTCGGTGCCTTCGGCATGGCGGTCTGTGAGTCGAACCACGTCTTGGAGCCCCGTACGCTCCTGCGGTCCGTCTGCTGGGCGAACCCTTGCGTCCGGGCGTCCCACTGCTGCCGGGCGGACGAGTCCTCCCAGGCCCGGGCCGTTCCTTCGCTGGCGAAGCGATAGACGACATGCCAATCCGCCTCTCCATCGGCAAGCACGCCACCCCCGAGGAAGCCGGGTTGCTGCGCGCTCGCGCCCAGCATGGCCCACCCCCAGGAGTGAAAGTCGGCCTCGCGGCCCGGCATCACGCGATAAGCAGCGGTGACGGTGACGGGATTACTGGTCACGCCACTCAGTACGGAAAGCGGGCGGTCTGTGTTCACAGGTTCTTCAAACTTCTACAACTGTCCGGAACGTGACTCTTTGCCGCTCTTTCGGGGGGCTTGCCATCTTCTGTCGAGTGATAAGGCAGACACTGTCCCCCGAATTTCCCGAAGCGCTTGCCAGCAAACTCGTGAAAAGAGCACGATCGGCCTCCCCCCAGCAAAGGAGATTTCATGTCCAGGTACGACTGGAATCTGACCCACGACGGAATCGACCGGGCCCGTTCCGAGATCGGATCCGCGCGGAAAGAAGTGACCGCCCATCCGATCTACCAGCGGATCGAAAGCCGCGAGGACATGGCGGTTTTCATGACGCACCACGTGTTCGCGGTCTGGGACTTCATGTCGTTGCTCAAGTCGCTCCAGCGGGAGCTCACTTGCGTCGACGTCCCCTGGGTGCCGCGCGGCTCGGCGGTGAGCCGGCGGCTCATCAACGACATCGTGCTGGTCGAGGAGAGCGATGAGCTGGGCGGCGGCTTCACCAGCCACTTCGAGCTGTACCGCGCCGGCATGGACGAGGCGGGCGCCGACGTCGCCCGGATCGACACGTTCCTCGCGCTGATCGGCGAGGGCCACGACCTGCCGTCGGCGCTACGGGTCGCCCAAGTGCCCGCCCCCGCCGCCGAGTTCGTCCGCACGACCTTCGAGATCATCGCCGACCGCCCCCTGCACGCCCGGGCCGCCGCCTTCGCGTTCTCCCGCGAGGACCTCATCCCGGACATGTTCGACCAGGTCATCAAGAAGGAGGGCACCGACCGCTTCCCGCTCTTCTGCGACTACCTCGCCCGCCACATCGAGGTCGACGGCGAGGAGCACACCCCCATGGCCATGCAGATGGTCGCCGACCTCTGCGGCGAGGACGAGACCCGCTGGCAGGAGGCCGTCGAGACCGCCACCCTCGCCCTGGAAGCGAGGACCCGCCTGTGGGACGGAATCACCGAGGCGATGGGCTGACCTACGCCTGTGCCTGTGCCTGTGCCTGTGCCTGTGCCTGTGCCTACGCCTACGCCTACGCCTACGCCTACGCCTACGCCTACGCCTGTGCCTACGCCTACGCCTACGCCTACGGCGCCGGCGCCGGCGCCGGCGTCGGCGTCGGTTCCGGGGCCTCGCCGAAGCGGGCCAGGGCCAGGGCGCCTGCTACCGCGACGGCGAAGCCCAGGACGGCCAGCCAGGTGAGGCCTTCACGGGTGCGGTCGCCGAGCCAGATCACACCCACCAGCGCGGGGCCGATCGTCTCGCCGATCACTATCCCGGCCGTGGCCGTCGTCACCGAGCCCCGTTGCAGAGCCGAGGTCAGGAGCAGGAAGGCGGCTCCGCCGCCCAGCAGCAGGGCGTAGATCGCCGGGTCGGTGAGGAGGTCCGAGGGTGCGAGGGAGTCGATCAACCGCACCGTGACCTCCACGACCCCGAACCCGAACCCGGCGCCCAGTCCCAGCACCAGCGCCCGCCCTCGCCCGGCGAGCCGCCCCCCGGCCGGCCCCAGCAGCAGCACCGCGCCCGCCGTGCCGAGCATCACCCACGGCAGCGCCTCCGGCCCGCTCTCCTCGCCCTCCGTGCCCGAGGCCAGCCCCAGCATCGCCAGCCCCGCGCACACCACCCCCACCGCCAGCCACTCGGTCCGGCTCAGCCGCACCCGCAACAGCCGCGCCGCGACCACCGCCGTCACCGCCAGGCTCGACGCGAGGGCCGCGCCCACCGCGTAGATCGGCAGCGACCGCAGCGCGGCGATCTGGAAGACGAACCCGAGGCCGTCCAGCCCCAACCCCGCCAGATACCGCCACTGCCGCACCGCCCGCAGCAGCAGCGCCGCCTCCCCGCCGCTCGCGCCTGCGTCGGCCCCGTCGTCGGAGACCGCCCGCGCCGCCATCGCCTGTAGAACCGTCGCCGTACCGAAGCAGACCGCCGCGCCGAGGGCGCACAACATTCCAAAGAGCACGAAAGGACTGTAGGGGAGCGGCTCATGGGCGGGCCGCCTCCCTGCGTTCTCACCCCCATGTCTAGGCTGACGGCCGGAAACCGCCGTAGGGGCGATCAAGCAGCTGAAGCAGCAGAAGCAGCAAGAGCAGCTGAGACAACGGGGAGACGGGGACATGGCGGACACCACGGCACCACGCAGGCGACTTCGTTCGGGCACGGTCGTGCTCGGCGGCATGGGCATCCTCGCGGTGGCGCTCACCGCCTGCTCCTCCGACCCCGACAAGCGCTGCGTCGACCGCGACAGCTACAACTCGGCCAAGGGCTACAAGGTCGTCTCCGACAAGAACTGCAAGTCCACCAAGGTCTCCACGAACGCCGCCTGGTACTACGGCGGCAAGAAGAAGGGCTCCTGGGCCGACGGCGGCTCCTTCACCAAGCCCGGCAAGGGGTCGAGCAGTTCGACCGGCAGCAGCGGAGGCAGCAGCGGCGGCGGCAGCGGCGTGGACCGCGGCGGCCTCGGCAGCGGCAGCGACAGCGGCAGCCACAAGGGCAGCTCCGGCGGCTGAGCGGCCGAGGACCGAGCGAGGACCGACCCAGGACCGACGAGGACCGCACCGTGCGACGCCACACCATCGAGCCCCGCCCCGGCTGGCAGCAGACCGTCGAGGAACAGGGGCTCGTCTATCCCCTCACCCGCCACCCCGACGGCGTGCTGCGCCCCTACTGGGACGAGAGCGCCTACTACGTCTTCACCCTCGACGAGGTCGAGGCGCTGGAGGAGACCGTCGAGGAACTGCACGCCATGTGTCTGGCGGCCGCCGCCCACCTCGTCGAGTCCGACCGGCTCGCCGACCTCGGCATCACCGACCCGCGCGTCGCGGCGGCGGTCGCCGAGGCCTGGCGTCGGCGCGCCGAACTCCCGTCCGTCTACGGTCGTTTCGACCTGCACTACGACGGCACCGGCCCGGCGAAGCTCCTGGAGTACAACGCCGACACCCCCACCTCCCTCGTGGAGGCGGCCTCCCCCCAGTGGTTCTGGATGGAGGACCGTTTCCCCGGCGCCGACCAGTGGAACTCGCTCCACGAACGCCTGATCGCCGCCTGGAAGGACCAGGCGGCGCTCCTGCCGCCCGGCAACCCCCTCTACTTCGCGCACTCCTCGGCCGACGAACTCGGCGAGGACCTCATGACGGTCGCCTACCTCAAGGAGACCGCCGAGCAGGCGGGCCTGGACACCGACTGGATCTCCATGGAGGAGATCGGCTGGGACCCGCTGTCCGGCCGCTTCGTCGACCGGCAGCTCCGCTTCATCCGCAGCTGCTTCAAGCTCTACCCCTGGGAGTGGCTCACCACCGACCGCTTCGCCGGCCATGTCCTGGACACCCTCGACAACGGCGGCGGCACCGGCGCCACGATGTGGATAGAACCGGCCTGGAAGATGCTGCTCAGCAACAAGGCGCTGCTGGCCGTCCTGTGGGAGCTGTACCCCGGCCACCCCAACCTCCTGCCCGCCTACCTGGACGGCCCCCGCGAACTGGCGACCACCACCGGCTACGTCGCCAAGCCCCTCCTCGGCCGCGAGGGCGCCGGCGTCACGATCCACGAACCCGGCGCAGCACCCGGCGCCGAGCCCGCCCCGCGCACCGACGAACCCTGCTGCTACCAGCAGTTGGCGCCGCTGCCCGCCTTCGACGGCAACCATGTCGTCCTCGGCGCCTGGGTGGTGCGGGACGAGTCGGCAGGCCTCGGCATCCGCGAGTCCGCCGGCCTGATCACGGACGAGTACGCCCGCTTCGTGCCGCATGTGATCCGCTGAGCGGCAGCCGGTAGGCTGCTGAGAGGGCCGTGACTGGCGCGCTGGGATGGGACCGACCATCGGGGAGCGGCCCTGTGCAGCACCGAGTGCCGTGCGCCTGGGCCGAACCGAACATGCCGAACAGCCACGTCCGGAGGTCCCCGATGTCAACGAATCTCTCCACCGAGTCCACCGCCTTCCGCGCCGCCCTCGACGTGATCCGCGCCGTCGAACCGCGCGTCGCCGACGCCATCGGCCAGGAGGTGCACGACCAGCGCGAGATGCTCAAGCTGATCGCCTCCGAGAACTACGCCTCCCCGGCCACCCTCCTCGCGATGGGCAACTGGTTCAGCGACAAGTACGCCGAGGGCACGGTCGGCCGCCGCTTCTACGCCGGCTGCCGCAACGTCGACACCGTCGAGTCCCTCGCCGCGGAGCACGCCCGCGAGCTGTTCGGCGCCCGCCACGCCTACGTCCAGCCGCACTCCGGCATCGACGCCAACCTGGTCGCCTTCTGGGCCGTCCTCGCGGACCGGGTCGAGGTCCCGTTCCTGGCGAAGGCCGGTGTCCGCCAGGTCAACGACCTCTCCGAGGCCGACTGGGCCGAGCTTCGCCGGGCCTTCGGCAACCAGCGCATGCTCGGCATGTCCCTGGACGCGGGCGGCCACCTCACCCACGGCTTCCGCCCCAACATCTCCGGAAAGATGTTCGACCAGCGGTCGTACGGCACGGATTCCGCCACCGGGCTCATCGACTACGAGGCCCTGCGCGCCTCCGCCCGTGACTTCAAGCCGCTGATCATCGTGGCGGGCTACTCCGCCTACCCCCGGCTGGTGAACTTCCGGATCATGCGCGAGATCGCCGACGAGGTCGGCGCGACCCTCATGGTCGACATGGCCCACTTCGCGGGCCTGGTCGCGGGCAAGGTCCTGACCGGCGACTTCGACCCGGTCCCGCACGCCCAGATCGTGACGACCACCACGCACAAGTCCCTGCGCGGCCCGCGCGGCGGCATGGTCCTGTGCGACGACTCCCTCAAGGACCAGGTCGACCGCGGCTGCCCGATGGTCCTCGGCGGCCCCCTCCCGCACGTCATGGCCGCCAAGGCCGTCGCCCTGGCGGAGGCCCGTCAGCCGTCCTTCCAGGACTACGCCCAGCGCATCGTCGACAACTCGCGCGCCCTCGCCGAGGGCCTGATGCGGCGCGGCGCGACCCTGGTCACCGGCGGCACCGACAACCACCTGAACCTGATCGACGTCGCCTCCTCCTACGGCCTCACCGGACGCCAGGCCGAGGCCGCGCTGCTCGACTCGGGCATCGTCACCAACCGCAACGCCATCCCCGCCGACCCGAACGGCGCCTGGTACACCTCCGGCATCCGCATCGGCACCCCCGCCCTGACCACCCGCGGCCTGGGCACGGCGGAGATGGACGAGGTCGCGGGCCTGATCGACCGCGTCCTGACCACGACGGAGCCGGGCACGACGAAGTCGGGAGCCCCGTCCAAGGCCTCCCACGTCCTGGACGAGAAGGTCGCGCAGGAGATCTCCCGGCGGGCGACCGACCTGGTGGCCGGCTTCCCTCTGTACCCCGAGATCGACCTCGGCTGATCGACACCCCCAGGGGCAGCTCCCCAGGGGCGCGGGGCCGCATCCATGTGCGGCTCCGCCGCAGGGCGCGACCAGCCACCACGGGTCCGCGGTCCCCCACGCACCGAACCACCCCCACCTCCCGGGCCAAACTCACCCTCGCCCTCTGAGAGAATGGTGAACATGGCCTCAGACCGTCCCCGCGTGCTCTCCGGAATCCAGCCCACCGCAGGCTCGTTCCACCTCGGCAACTACCTCGGCGCCGTCCGCCAGTGGGTGGCCCTACAGGAGACCCACGACGCGTTCTACATGGTCGTCGACCTGCACGCGATCACGATCCCGCAGGACCCGAAGGAGCTCACGGCCAACACCCGCCTGGCCGCCGCCCAGCTCCTCGCCGCCGGTCTCGACCCCGAGCGCTGCACGCTGTTCGTCCAGAGCCACGTGCCCGAGCACGCGCAGCTCGCGTGGGTCATGAACTGCCTCACCGGTTTCGGCGAGGCCAGCCGTATGACGCAGTTCAAGGACAAGTCCGCCAGGCAGGGCGCGGACCGCTCCTCGGTCGGACTGTTCACCTACCCGATCCTCCAGGTCGCGGACATCCTGCTCTACCAGGCCCACGAGGTCCCGGTCGGCGAGGACCAGCGCCAGCACATCGAGCTGACCCGCGACCTCGCCGAGCGTTTCAACGGCCGCTTCGGCGAGACGTTCACGATCCCGAAGCCGTACATCCTCAAGGAGACGGCGAAGATCTACGACCTCCAGGACCCGTCGATCAAGATGAGCAAGTCGGCGTCCACGCCGAAGGGCCTCGTCAATCTGCTCGACGAGCCGAAGGTCACCGCGAAGAAGGTCAAGAGCGCGGTCACGGACACCGACACGGTCGTCCGCTTCGACGCCGAGAACAAGCCCGGCGTCAGCAACCTGCTCACGATCTGCTCCACGCTGACCGGCAAGAGCATCCCGGAGCTGGAGCAGGAGTACGAGGGCAAGCTCTACGGCGCGCTCAAGACGGACCTCGCCGAGGTCGTCGTCGACTTCGTGACGCCGTTCCGGGACCGCACCCAGCAGTACCTGGACGACCCCGAGACGCTGGACTCGATCCTCGCCAAGGGCGCGGAGAAGGCCCGTGCAGTCGCCGCCGAGACGCTGTCCCAGGCGTACCAGCGGGTGGGCTTCCTGCCCGCGAAGCACTGACCCACGAAGCACTGAGCGGCGCTCGGAAGCACCCGGGGCGCACCGCACACGCGTTCCTCCGGGCAGAGCGCTGCACATCACTTCCCCTGCGCCTGCCCAGAGCACAGCCGTGGCCGTACAGTCGATAGCCGTACGACTGAGTACGAACCCGGCACCACCACCCGGCACCACCCCGCCATGACGCCATGACGACGACAGGAGACGACGTGGGGACCGTAACGATCGGCGTGTCGATCGCGGTCCCGGAGCCTCACGGCAGCCTGCTCCAGGAGCGGCGCGCGGGCTTCGGCGACGCCGCGGCTCACGGCATCCCCACCCACGTCACGCTGCTGCCGCCGACCGAGGTCGAGCCGGGCACGCTCGCGGCCGTCGAGGCGCACCTCACCGAGGTCGCCGAGGTGGGCCGCCCCTTCCCGATGAGGCTCTCGGGCACGGGCACCTTCCGGCCGCTGTCGCCGGTGGTCTACCTGAAGGTCGTCGAGGGCGCCGAGACCTGCGCCTGGCTCCAGCAGCTGGTCCGGGACGCCGCCGGGCCGCTCACCCGCGAGCTCCAGTTCCCCTACCACCCGCACGTCACCGTCGCGCACGGCATCGACGAGGCGGCGATGGACCGCGCCTTCGAGGAGCTCGCCCACTACGAGGCCGAGTGGTCCTGCACGGGCTTCGCGCTCGCCCAGCAGGGCCCCGACGGCGTCTGGCGCAAACTCCGCGAGTACGTCTTCGGCAGCGCGGTCGTCCCCCCGCAGCCCGCCCACGCCGACCGGGGCTCCCTCCCCACCCGCTGAGCGCTCCGCCGGAAGTGCCGCGATGTGCCGTCGTTCCGCTGCGGCGCCGTCGTGGCCGGTCGCGCCCCTTCAGGGCGTTGCCGAACCGCAGCCGGCTCCGCCCGACCCACTGAGGCCCCGGGCCCTGTCTCAGTGCCGTGACCGGAAAGGTGTGCCGAGAAGCTCGCGGCGTCCGGTGCGGTGCATCGCAAGGCGGAGCATCGCCCGTGTACCGGATGTACTTCCTCTCCGGTCACGGCACTAGGGGGCTTCTGATGGATCTCCGTGGGAGAAGGAGCGGCGTTCGGTGCGTGCTCTCGCCCGGTGCGGCGAGAGTGCGTGCCGGGCGTCGCGA
>NZ_JBFAKW010000151.1:0-22129 GCF_040655955.1 Streptomyces sp. NPDC050263
TCCGACTCTATCAGATCCTTTTCCGATCCGATTTCCTCGGCGCTTTCCAGGTTCCCGCTTTTGTTTCGCGGTTTCCCTTTCCGGCGGTTCCGACTCTATCAGATCCTTTCGGCGCTGATTCCCAGTCAGAGGGGCTTGCCTTCCCGACCCTTGGGCCGTTCCGACGAGTGAGACTTTAGCGGATTCCCGGCCCCCGAAGCCAATCGGGGTCCTGCGTCCTTTCGAACGCGGATTCCTCATTTCGCGAATACGCACGCCAATGACGCGACGACAGCCGGAAACGACTGCACGTCGAGAAGTGGCAGGTACTTGCGGAATGGCTGTCCGGGGACCGACCGGAGTCGGCGCTCACATCGGACAACCCGGAGAACACTACGTATACGGCTGGGGTGTGTCAACTCAAGTGCCGATGGCACCCCTGAGGCGTACTCTGGCGGCCATGACTACGCGTACGTACACCCAGCTGTGGTGGGCCGCCTGACGGCGGCCGTGTAGTTACGTATGCACTCAACGGCCGCCGCTTCGGCGGCCGTTCTCGTTTCTCCCTCCAGGGGTTCAGGGGCCGGCCGGCCAGGGCGGCGGTCTCGACCAGGAGGTGGAGAGATGAAGCGGGTCTTCAGCGGGATCAAGCCGACCGGGCACCTGACGTTGGGGAACTACCTGGGAGCCATGCGGCAGTGGGCCGAGGTCGACCAGCATCAGGCGGACTCGGTGTTCTGTGTCGTCGATCTGCACGCGCTGACCGTGGAGCACGATCCCGCGCGGGTGCGACGGCTGAGTCGGCAGTCCGCGACGCTGTTGCTGGCGGCGGGACTGGACCCACGGTTGTGCACCGTGTTCGTACAGAGCCATGTGGACGAGCACGCGCGGTTGTCGTATCTGCTGGAGTGCGTGGCCACGGACGGCGAGATGCGGCGGATGATCCAGTACAAAGAGAAGGCCGCGCGGGAGCGGGAGCGCGGGGGCAGTGTGCGGCTGTCCTTGCTGACGTATCCCGTGCTGATGGCCGCGGACATCCTGGCCTATGGGACCGACGAGGTCCCGGTGGGGGACGACCAGACGCAGCATGTGGAGCTGGCGCGGGATCTCGCGGTGCGGTTCAACCAGCGGTACGGGCACACGTTCGTGGTGCCGAGGGCGACGCGTCCGGCGGTGGCGGCTCGGGTGATGAACCTCCAGGACCCCGGGTCGAAGATGGGGAAGAGCGACGACTTCGGGCCGGGGATCGTCTATCTGCTGGACGAGCCGGACGTGGTGCGCAAGAAGGTCATGCGGGCCGTCACCGACAGTGGGCAGGATGTGGTGTACGACCGGGAGGGGCGGCCCGGGGTCGCGAATCTGCTGGAGATCCTCGCTGCTTGTACGGGTGGGAACCCGGAGATCTTGGGCGGCGTTCACACGTCGTACGGCTCTTTGGACAGCGCCTATCGCGCGATCGGGTTGCTCCCGCCCCTGACCGAGTCTGTGTCGGAGGGCGTGCTGAACGCGGCCCGGTAGGCGCGTGGGCTGGTGGCGAGGCGCGATGCGAAGTGCTGGCGCATGGTGACCTCGCTGCCGAAGCCGGCGCGTCGGGCCACCTCCGGCATGGGGAGGTCGGTGCGTTCGAGGAGTTTCTGGGCCGCGGCGATGCGCTGGTCCAGGAGCCAGCGCAGCGGGGTTGCGCCGGTCGCCGCAGTGAAGTGGCGGGCGAAGCTGCGCGCGGACATGCCCGCGTGTGCCGCCAGGTCGGCGACGGTGAGCGGTTCGTGCAGGTGGCGCAGGGCGTGTTCGCGTACCGCGGCGAGGGTGTCGGCGTCTCGGTCCGCGCGCGGGGTGGGGTGTTCGATGAACTGGGCCTGGGTTCCGGTGCGGAAGGGGGCGGTGACCATGGAGCGGGCGATGGTGGCGGCTGCTTCGGCGCCGTGGGAGCGGCGGACCAGGTGGAGGCAGAGGTCGATGCCGGCTGCCGTGCCGGCGGCGGTCCAGATGTTGTCGTCCTCGATGAAGAGGGCATCGGGGACGACGGCGACCTGGGGGTGGTGGGTGCGCAGGAGGTCGATCAGGTCCCAGTGGGTGATCGCTCGGCGGCCGTCGAGGAGGCCTGCCTGGGCGAGGGTGAAGGCGCCGCCGCAGAGGGCGGCGAGGGTGGTGCCGCGGGCGTGGGCGCGGCGGAGTGCGTCCAGGACGGGGACGGGTGCGGGGGTGAGGTGGTCGTCGAGGCCGGGGATCAGGATCAGGTCGGCTCGGGAGAGCCAGGCGAGGGTGCGGTCGGGGAGGAGGGCCAGGCCGCCGCGCATCGGGATGGGGGTGGTGGTGTCGGTGGCGACTCGGCGCAGGTCGAAGGCGGGGGCGCCGCGGTCGGTGCGGTCGCTGCCCCAGACCTCGGTGATGACGGAGACGTCGAAGGCGCGGATGCCGGGGAAGGCGACGAGAGCGACCCGGTGCGCAGGCTTGATGGGTGGCACGAGTGGCAGTAAACCATCGATCGATGGCTTTGTGTCCTCTGGGGAGGGGTCGGGGTCGGCGGCAGGATCGTGGGCATGGACATCACAGAGATCGCAGCGAACGCAGCCCTGGTCGTCATCGACGTACAGAAGGGGTTCGAGGAGCCGGCCCACTGGGGGGCTCGGAACAATCCCGGGGCCGATGACAACATCGCCACGCTCATCGACGTCTGGCAGGGCACGGGGCGGCCGGTCGTGTTCGTGCGGCATGACTCGTCGATGCCGGGCTCGCCGTTGCGGCCGGGGTATGCGGGCAACGACTTCAAGGAGTACGTGGAGGAGAGGAGGGGGAAGGGCGCCGGGGCCGAGCTGTTCCTCACGAAGACCGTGAACTCGGCGTTTCTCGGGACGCCGGACCTGGGGGCCTGGCTGACCGCGGAGGGCGTCTCGCAGATCGTGGTGGCCGGGATCCAGACGAACATGTGCGTGGAGACGACGGCGCGGATGGGCGGGAATCTTGGGTACGACGTGCTGGTCGCTTACGACGCGACGTACACGTTCGATCTGGAGGGGCCGTTCGGGTGGCGGCGGAGTGCGGACGAGATCGCGCAGGCGTCCGCGGTGTCCCTGCACGGAGGTGGGTTCGCTCGGGTGGTGACGACGAAGGACGTCGTCGCCGGGGCGACCGGGGGCTGACCCGCCCCGGCGGGAAGGTGCAGCCCTCAGTCCTTCTTGCCCGCGGCCAGTTCGCGGCTGCGGTCGCGGGCGGCCTCGAGGGCGGCGATGAGGGCGGCTCGTACGCCGTGGTTCTCGAGTTCACGGATGGCGCTGATGGTGGTGCCGGCCGGGGAGGTGACGTTCTCGCGGAGCTTGACCGGGTGTTCGCCGCTGTCGCGGAGCATCGTCGCGGCGCCGATCGCGGACTGGACGATCAGGTCGTGGGCCTTGTCGCGGGGCAGGCCGAGAAGAATGCCGGCGTCGGTCATGGCTTCGACCAGGTAGAAGAAGTAGGCCGGGCCGGAGCCTGAGAGGGCCGTGCAGGCGTCCTGCTGGGACTCGGGGACCCGGAGCGTCTTGCCCACCGCGCCGAAGATCTCCTCGGTGTGGGCGAGGTGCTCGGCGGTGGCGTGAGTGCCGGCGGAGATGACGGACATAGCCTCGTCGACGAGGGCGGGGGTGTTCGTCATGACGCGGACGACCGGGGTGCCGGCGGCGAGGCGTTCCTCGATGGAGGCGGTCGTGATGCCGGCGGCTCCGCTGACGATCAGGCGGTCGGCGGGGACGTGGGGGGCGAGCTCGTCGAGGAGGGCGCCCATGTCCTGCGGCTTGACCGTGAGGATCAGGGTGTCGGCGGTCTTGGCGGCCTCGGGGTTGGTGACCGGGGTGACTCCGTAGCGGGTGCGGAGGTCCTCGGCTCGCTCCCGGCGGCGGGCGGTGACGAGGAGGTCGGCGGGGGCCCAGCCGCCTCGGATCATGCCGCTGATGAGGGCTTCGCCGATCTTGCCGGTGCCGAGGACTGCGACTTTCTGGGTCATGGTGCGGGGCCCTCCGGAGGGTTCGTCGTCCGGGGTACATCCTCGCACCGGTGGGCGGCGGGCTGAGCCGGTGTCCGGTGGGCGGACGTTGGGTTTTCGCCCCCGCCGCCCCTTCCCGTTCCCATCCCTGGGGGCTGCGCCCCCGGACCCCCCTTGCTGAAGAATCACGCTGTGCGGCGTCGCAGGGTTGCTGCGCCCAGGCAGAGGACCAGGACTGCGCAGCCGCCGACGATCAGGACGTCTCGGACGAAGGTGGCTGTCATGTCCGTGTGGGTGAGGACCTCGTTCATGCCGTCGACCGCGTAGGACATGGGGAGGACGTCGGAGAGGGCTTCCAGGGCGGGGTGCATGGTGTCTCGGGGGGCGAAGAGGCCGCAGAGGAGGAGTTGGGGGAAGATCACCGCCGGCATGAACTGGACGGCCTGGTACTCCGAGGCCGCGAAGGCCGAGACGAAGAGGCCCAGGGCGGTGCCGAGCAGGGCGTCGAGGAGGGCGACCAGGAGGAGGAGCCAGGGGCTGCCCGTGACGTCCAGGTCCAGGAACCAGACCGCGAGGGCGGTGGCGAGGGCCGACTGGATGATCGCGAGGACGCCGAAGGCGAGGGCGTAGCCGGCGATCAGGTCGCCTTTGCCGAGAGGCATGGCGAGCAGGCGTTCGAGGGTGCCCGAGGTGCGTTCGCGCAGGGTGGCGATGGACGTGACCAGGAACATCGTGATCAGCGGGAAGATGCCCAGGAGGGACGCGCCGATGTTGTCGAAGGTGCGGGGGTTGCCGTCGAAGACGTAGCGGAGCAGGAACAGCATCACGCAGGGGATGAAGACCAGCAGCGCGATCGTGCGGGGGTCGTGGCTCAGCTGGCGCAGGACGCGGGCCGCGGTGGCTGTGGTGCGGGAGGCGTTCAGGGCCCTGGTGGGGGCGGGCGCGTCGGGGGTCGTCGTGGTGGTCATCGGGTTGTCTCCTTTTCGCGGGCCGCGCGGGTGGCGGCGTCCACCAGGTGCAGGAAGGCCGACTCGACCGTGTCCGCGGCGGTGCGGGCGCGCAGGTCGTCGGGGGTGGCGTCGGCGAGGATCTCGCCCTCGCGCATGAGGAGCAGGCGGTGGCAGCGCTCGGCCTCGTCCATGACGTGCGAGGAGATGAGCAGGGTCGCGCCCCGGGTCGCGGCGATGTCGTGGAAGAGGTTCCAGAGGTCGCGGCGCAGGACCGGGTCCAGGCCGACGGTGGGTTCGTCGAGGACCAGGAGTTCCGGGGTCCCCAGGAGTGCCACGGCGAGGGAGACGCGGTTGCGCTGGCCGCCGGAGAGGTTGCCGGCGAGGGCGTCGGCGTGGGTGGTCAGGTCGACGTCGGCGATGGCTCGGGTGACGTTCTCGTCGCGTCGGTCGGCTGCCGCTCGGCCCGGGTCGAGGATCGCGGCGAAGTAGTCGAGGTTCTGGCGGATCGTCAGGTCGTCGTAGACGGATGGGGCCTGGGTCACGTAGCCGATGCGGGTGCGGAGGGTGGCGTCGCCGGCGGGCCGGCCGAGGACGTCGAGGGTGCCGGCGACCTTGGCCTGGGTGCCGACGATCGCGCGCATGAGGGTCGACTTGCCGCAGCCGGAGGGGCCGAGCAGGCCGGTGATCTGGCCGCGGGGGACGGTGAAGTCGAGAGCGCGCAGGACGGTTCGGGGGCCTCGGACGACGGTCAGGGCTTGGGCTCGTACGGCGGGGGCGGGTTGCCTGTCGTCATCGCCGGGTGGGTGCGCGGGTGGGCCGGAGTTAAAATTCATCATGCGATGAATAATGCTCGGGGTGCGTTGGGGCGTCAAGTGGCGCAGGCGCGCGGCGGTGGGATTGGAAGTGGAGGTTCCGGTTCGTCCGCTTCCTTGTTCACATGCCCGGCACAGGAACCGGCCGCCCGGCCGGTCGTTTCAACTGACAATGGAATTCATGCGCGACCGGGGTGCCGTCGTCGGCTCTGGTCTTGGCTTCGGCTTCGGCTCTCGCCTTGGCTTCATCTTCGGCTTCGGCTTCGGCTCTCGCCTTGGCTTCGGCTTCGGCTCTCGCCTTGGCTTCATCTTCGGCTACGGCTTCGGCTTCGGCTCTCGCCTTGGCTTCGGCTTTGGCCTTGGCTGTGGCTGTGGCTGTGGTCTTGGCCTTGGCTGTGGCTTTGGCCTTGGCTGTGTCGGTTCTCGTTCGCGGATGGTCGTCGTCGTGCCCTCCCCCGGTGCGGCGCGCCCACGCATCTCCCGTTTCCTACCGGAGGTGCCGCCATGTTGCGCCGTGGTGTCGGCAAGGCTGATCTGTTCGCTTCTCTCGTCGTCTTTCTTGTCGCGCTCCCGCTGTGCGTGGGCGTCGCCATCGCCTCCGGTGTGCCCGCCGAGCTGGGGCTGATCACCGGCATGGTCGGCGGGCTGGTCGCCGGGGTGCTGCCCGGCAGCAGCATGCAGGTGAGCGGGCCCGCGGCGGGGCTCACCGTGCTCGTCCACGAGGCCGTGCAGCGGTACGGGCCGCAGGCACTCGGGGTGCTGGTGCTCGCCGCCGGGCTGGTGCAGCTCGGGCTGGGCGCGCTGCGGCTGGGGCGGTGGTTCCGGGCCGTGTCGGTGGCCGTCGTGCACGGGATGCTGGCCGGGATCGGGCTGGTGCTCGTCGCCGGGCAGGTGTACGCCCTCGGGGACACGGCCGCGCCGGCGGGCGGGCTCGCCAAGCTCGGCGGGCTGGTGTCGCTGCCCGGGAAGGCGGATCCGGTGGCGTTGTCAGTGGGGGGTGCCACGATGGTCGTGCTGCTGTTGTGGGGGCGGTGGCGGCGTGGGGCGCGTCTGGTTCCGGCGCCGTTGGTCGCGGTGGTGTTGGCGGCGGGCGTGACCTGGGTGTTCGACCTGGATGTGCGGCGGGTCCGGGTGCAGGGGCTGCTGGACGCGGTACGGCTGCCGGAGCCGTCGGACTTCGGGCGGCTGACGGAAGTGGGAGTGATCGGGACCGTCGTGGCGTTCGCGTTGATCGCGTCGGCGGAGTCGCTGTTCAGCGCGGCGGCGGTGGACCGGTTGCACGACGGACGGAGGACGGATTACGACCGGGAGTTGATGGCGCAGGGCGCGGGCAACGCGGTGTGCGGGGTGCTGGGCGCGCTGCCGATGACGGCCGTCATCGTGCGGAGCGCGGCGAACGTCGGCGCGGGGGCGCGGACCAAGGCGTCGCGGGTGCTGCACGGGGTGTGGCTGCTGCTGTTCGCGGCCGTGGTGCCCGGGGTGCTGGAGGTCATTCCGGTGGCGGCGCTGGCCGGGCTGCTGGTGCACGCCGGCTGCAAGCTCGTGCCCGTGCGGGAGATGCGCAAGCTGTGGCACGGGCATCGGGGCGAGGCCGTCGTGCTCGGGGTGACGGCAGTCGCGATCGTCGTGGGGAACCTGTTCGAGGGGGTGTTGATCGGGCTGGCGCTCGCCGTGGCGAAGACGGCGTGGGAGATCAGCCATGTACACGTCGAGACCGAGGACCGGGGGGAGGCGGGGCTCGTCGTACGGGTGCTGGGGCATGCCACGTTTCTGCGGCTGCCGAAGCTGCTCGACGCGTTGGACGCGCTGCCGCACGACCGCGAGGTGCGGCTGGAGTTGAGCGGGCTGCGGCATGTGGACCACGCGTGTGCGGCGGCCCTGGAGGGGTGGGCCGCCGCGCGGGGTCAGGCGTTGGTCGCGACCAGCAGCTCGACCTCGTAGGTCTCCTCGACGACTCCGTCGGGGAAGACCTCGCGCAGGTGTTCCCGTTCCCCGGCGAGGAAGGCCGTGGTGCGTTCCTCGCCGGCGACCAGGAAGACCGAGTGGCTGCCGATGTTGGCGAGGTGGGTGTCGACGGGGACATGGCGGCTCCAGCGGACCACGCGGAACGCGAAGTCCAGGCGGCCGGTGGGGTCGGCGCGGGCGGCACGGGCGCCGCTGCCGTTGACCTCGACGGACGGGTGGGCGGCGAAGGGGGCGAACTGCTCGCCGATGCGGTCCGTCTGGGCGGCGATCCACGGCACGTCGAGGGCGTAGGTGTTCCACCACAGCGCCAGCGCGCCGCCCGGCCGCAGGACGCGCAGGGCCTCCGGGACCGAGCGGACGGGGTCGGTCCAGTGCCAGGACTGGGCGTAGGTGAGGAAGTCGACGGAGGCGGCGGCGAGCGGGAGGTGGTTGCCGTCGCCTCGGACGATCGGCACGTCGGGGAGGGCGCGGCGGAACTGCTCGGTCATGCCGTCCCCGGGTTCCACGGCGATGACGTGGGCGCCGCGGGAGTGCAGGAGCGCGGTCGCGATGCCGGTGCCGGCCCCGATGTCCGCGACCCGCGCGCCGGTGAGGGGGTGTCCGGCGAGGTCCTCGATCGCGTCGAGGAGGGCGGTCGGGTAGGAGGGGCGGTTGGCGGCGTACTGGGCTGCGGCGGCGTTGAAGGAGTGGGCTCGGGCTGTGTGGACAGTCTGGGCGATGTGGGCCGTCTGCGCGGTGTCGGCCGGTTCGGCGGGGTCGGCCGTGTGGGAGGAAGCCGTCATGAGGTCATGGTGACGGGGGTGGGTGAGGAGGGGAACGGGTTTTCGGTGAGGGGGCAGGAGGGCGGCAGCCTGCGGGGCGTCGGGCGGTCGAGGCGGTCGAGGCGGTGAGCTTCAGCCTCGGCGGCGCTTCTTCGACGGGTTGCCCGTGCGGCGCGTGGTGCGGCTTTCGTGCTGTCGGCGGGCCGTCTCGTACTCCTCGCGCAGGAGTTTCTCGCCGGGTGCCTCGGTGAGGGTGCGGAAGAAATAGGCGAGCAGCGAGCCGACGAAGCCGATGGCCAGCAGGCCGCGCAGGGAGGCCTGCCGGTCGAGGTCGGGGCGCTTGGCGAAGGCGTCCCAGGTGTGGCGGAAGGCCAGCGCGCTGCAGACCGCGAACATCACGACGACCAGGAGGGTCACGAAGCTGCCGAGGTCGGCGATCGCGATGCCCTCGTATGCGAAGCGCAGGACCAGGCAGGAGGCGATGGCGGCGGCGAGGGAGCCGACGGCCGCGGCGACGCGGCGGGCCGCGTAGCCCTGGAGGCCGGGGTCGTGGTCCACCCAGGTCGTGCCGAAGAAGCGGAGGGGCTCGGGGCGGGGGCCGGCACCGGCCTGGCTTGCCGCCTGGCCGGTGGGGGTGCCCGCGGAGCCCGCCGAGGTGTCCGGGGTGCCGTTTTCGTCGCTCACGGGACGATTATGGCTCCGGACGGCGGCGGGCTCCCCGGGCGGGTCGGCCCGAGATGCATTGGCTCCAAGGTGTGTGGGCTCGGAGTGCGTCGGGTCAGGCGCAGCGTGCGGCGACGTAGCCGTCGCTGCCCGTCCTCACGTACGCGTCCGAGACGAACTGGCCGTCGGCGATGTTGTCCCAGATGTTCGTCGTGCCGTACGGGCCGGACACCGAGGTGCCCGGGGTCTGGCAGAAGATCGGGACCTTCGTGCCCTCGGCCAGGACCCGGACGACCGGATAGCCGGTGCCGGGGCCGCTGCGGACGTTCAGCCGGACGCCCGGGGCGATCGGGTAGTAGGTGAGGGACGCCGCCGCGGCCGTGGTCACGGCCGCCGTCGCTTCGCCGCTCTCGGCCTCTTCCACGCGGTCAACAGACATGAAAAACCTCCCCCGTCGGACCCCATGAATGGCATGGGGTCACGTTCATTCCCCTAAAGCACGCAATAAAACACATGTGCAGGATTCGTACACGGAGGCTAGCAAGCCGCCTCGGTCCCGTACGAGTCATCGACTAGGCTCCGTGCGTCGCGCGCGCGGATGAACAGCACGGGGGTGGTCCATGGCGCCACAGCGCAACACCGGGGCGGGCGCGGAAGCGGAACTTCCGGAGTACGCCGGTCACTATCGTCTGGACGAGTGTCTGGGCTCCGGTGGCATGGGCGTCGTGCATCTCGCCCGGAGTACGTCCGGGATGAAGGTCGCGGTGAAGGTCGTCCATGCGCAATACGCGCGGGATCCCGAGTTCAGGGGCCGTTTCCGGCAGGAGGTGGCGGCCGCTCGGCGGGTCAGCGGGGCGTTCACCGCACCCGTCGTCGACGCCGACCCGGAGGCCGAACGGCCGTGGATGGCCACCCTGTTCATTCCCGGCTCGACGCTCGCCGAGCAGGTGAAGCGGAACGGTCCGATGAGCTCGGGCGAACTGCGACGGCTGATGGCCGGACTCGCCGAGGCGCTGCGGGACATCCACCGCGTCGGGGTCGTCCACCGGGATCTGAAGCCGAGCAACGTGCTGCTCGCCGAGGACGGGCCGAAGGTGATCGACTTCGGTATCTCCCGGCCGAAGGACAGCGAACTGCGGACCGAGACCGGCAAGTTGATCGGGACGCCGCCGTTCATGGCGCCCGAGCAGTTCCGGCGGCCGCGGGAGGTCGGTCCGGCCGCCGACATCTTCGCGCTCGGGTCGGTGATGGTGCACGCCGCGACGGGACGCGGGCCGTTCGACTCCGACAGCCCGTACGTCGTCGCCTACCAGGTCGTGCACGACGAGCCGGACCTGACCGGCGTGCCCGAGAACCTCGCGCCACTGGTCGTGCGCTGCCTGGCCAAGGAGCCCGAGGACCGGCCCACGCCGGACGAGTTGATGCGGGAACTGCGGTCGGTGGCGGCCTCGTACGACACTCAGACGTTCATACCGGCGCAGCGCACGTTGGAGGAGCACGAAGAACACGAAGGCCACGAGGAGGGGTCCGAGGCGGGACCGGAACCCGCACCGGAACCGGGATCGGGATCCCGGGCGGGGCCGGCGGTCCGGAGTCGGCGCGGGCGGGTCGCTCTCGCCGTCGGCGCGCTGGTCGTCGTCCTCTCGGGCGGGGCGCTCGTGGCCGCGCAAGGGCTGGGCGGTGGCGATCCGAACCCGGACGGGCAGGGGAACTCGGGGAGTTCGCAGTCCGCGTCGGCCGCCTTCACCCCGTGGAGCGTGCGGCCGGCGAAGGCCGGCACGGGTGGCATGCCCCGGTGCGTGTACGACGCGCAGCGGCTGCTCTGTGTCCAGTCGGGGCTGGTGTCCGCGCTGGACTCGTCCGACGGGCGCGTGCTGTGGCGGCACGCCCTCGCCGACGGCGACCGGCCGAGCGAGGGTCCGGTGCTCGCGGGCGGGCTGGTGCAGGTGCAGGTGGTCACGGACTCGAGCAAGCGGGTGGAGGCGCTCGACCCGGCGACGGGCGCCACGCGCTGGCGGCTGGACGTGTCGGCCTACCAGGGGGTCCGGAGCGCCGGCGGCACCCTGTTGCTGACCGCGGCCGACCGCACGGTGACCGGTGTGGACGCGGCGACGGGCGAGACGGCGTGGAGCCGGCGCATTCCGGGGCTGAGCGAGCCGTACTTCACGGTGTTCCCCAGGGATCCGCTGGCGTACGCGGTGAGCACGTCGGACGACGCGCACACGCGCATCACGGCCGTGGATCCGGCGACCGGCCAGGTGCGGTGGGAGGAGCGGCTCAAGGGCACGCTGACGCTCGTGGGCACCACGGACGACAGTCTCGTCCTGCTGTCCCAGGACAGTGCGTACGGATCGGTCGACGCCGTGGTCCGCTACCGCCCGCAGGACAAGGAGACGCAGCGGGTCAAGCTGGGCGTCGCGCTCCAGGAGCCGCGTGCCGCCGTGCAGGGCGACCGGGTCTATCTGCTGGCCTTCGACGGGTCGCTGGTGGCCGTCGACACGGTCGCGGGCAAGCAGGTGTGGTCCCTGCAGACGGCGGTGAGCCGGGGTTCGGCGCCGGCCGCCGACGGCTCGCACGTCTACTTCAGCGCCGCCGACGGACGTCTGCTCGCCGTGGACGCCGCGCAGGGCAAGCTCGTCGGGCAGACGGCGCTGCGGCTCGGCGCCAACTCGGACGAGGTGGTGGCCTCGCTGCCCGCGCCCGAGGCGGTCGACGGCCATGTCTTCGCCGGCGCCCCCGACGGGACCGTCTTCGCGGTGGACGGAGGGGATCCGGCGGACTGGTGAGGGCACGCCGCCGACATGCGTGGGGGCCGCCTCCGGCCAAAGCGGCGGAAGCGGCCCCCGAGCATCAAGGCGATCGGGCTCAGCCCAGCTTCGACACGTCCCGCACCGCGCCCTTGTCGGCGCTCGTCGCCATCGCGGCGTAGGCGCGCAGGGCGGCGGACACCTTGCGCTCGCGGTTCTTCGGGGCGTAGACGCCGCCGAGGGCGGCCTCGCGTCGGGCCAGTTCCGCGTCGTCGACGAGGAGTTCGATCGTGCGGCCCGGGATGTCGATGCGGATGCGGTCGCCGTCCTCGACGAGAGCGATGGTGCCGCCGGAGGCCGCCTCGGGGGACGCGTGGCCGATGGACAGGCCCGAGGTGCCGCCGGAGAAGCGGCCGTCGGTGATCAGGGCGCAGGTCTTGCCGAGGCCGCGGCCCTTGAGGAACGAGGTCGGGTAGAGCATCTCCTGCATGCCGGGGCCGCCCTTGGGGCCCTCGTAGCGGATGACGACGACGTCGCCGTCCGTGACCTGTTTGTTGAGGATCTTCTCGACGGCCTCTTCCTGCGACTCGCAGACGACCGCGGGGCCCTCGAAGGTCCAGATCGACTCGTCGACGCCGGCCGTCTTGACCACGCAGCCGTCGACGGCGAGGTTGCCCTTGAGGACCGCGAGGCCGCCGTCCTTCGAATACGCGTGCTCGGCGCTGCGGATGCAGCCGCCCGCGGCGTCGTCGTCGAGGGCTTCCCAGCGCTCGGACTGCGAGAAGGCCTCCGCCGAGCGGACACAGCCGGGCGCCGCGTGCCACAGTTCCACCGCTTCGGCGGAGGGCGAGCCGCCACGGACGTCCCAGGTCTTCAGCCAGTCCGCGAGGGACGGGCTGTGCACCGAGTTCACGTCCTCGTTCAGCAGGCCCGCGCGGTGCAGTTCGCCGAGGAGGGCGGGGATGCCGCCGGCCCGGTGCACGTCCTCCATGTAGTACGTGCGGTCCTTGGCGACGTTCGGTGCGACCTTCGCCAGGCACGGCACCCGGCGCGAGACCTCGTTGATCTCGTCCAGCCCGAACGGAACGCCCGCCTCCTGGGCGGCGGCCAGCAGGTGCAGGATCGTGTTGGTCGAGCCGCCCATCGCGATGTCGAGGGCCATGGCGTTCTCGAAGGCCGCGATGGTGGCGATGTTGCGGGGCAGGACCGTCTCGTCGTCCTGCTCGTAGTAGCGGCGGGTGATGTCCATCACCGTGCGGCCCGCGTTCTCGTACAGCGCCCGGCGAGCCGTGTGGGTGGCCAGGACCGAGCCGTTGCCGGGGAGGGAGAGGCCGATGGCCTCGGTCAGGCAGTTCATCGAGTTGGCGGTGAACATGCCGGAACAGCTGCCGCAGGTCGGACAGGCGTTCTCCTCGATGCGGAGGATGTCCTCGTCCGAGATCTTGTCGTTGACGGCGTCGGAGATCGCGTCGACCAGGTCGAGCGTGCGGACCGTGCCGTCGACGAGCGTGGCGCGGCCGGACTCCATCGGGCCGCCGGAGACGAACACCGTCGGGATGTTGAGGCGCAGGGCCGCGTTGAGCATGCCCGGGGTGATCTTGTCGCAGTTGGAGATGCAGATCAGCGCGTCGGCGCAGTGGGCCTCGACCATGTACTCGACCGAGTCCGCGATGAGGTCGCGGGAGGGGAGCGAGTAGAGCATGCCGCCGTGGCCCATCGCGATGCCGTCGTCGACCGCGATGGTGTTGAACTCGCGCGGGATGCCGCCGGCCTCGGTGATCGCCTCGCTGACGATCCTGCCGACCGGCTGCAGGTGCGTGTGGCCGGGCACGAACTCGGTGAAGCTGTTGGCCACCGCGATGATCGGCTTCCGGCCGATGTCCGCACCGGGTACACCGGAGGCGCGCATAAGGGCGCGGGCGCCCGCCATGTTGCGTCCGTGGGTGACTGTGCGGGACCTCAGCTCGGGCATCGTCGCTCGCTCCTTCAGAGACTGCGATCAGAGACTTCTGACTGCTAACGAGCGTACGCCGGTCATCCAGGGGTCGGACTCGCTGTCCGCATACCGGGACGAACGTCTCACCCTCGGGCCGCTTTTCACGGCCCGGTCAGGTGTCCCTGTACGACAGGAGCCACGCGCGCGATGATCAGCTCCAGGTCCGCCGAGGCCAGCGGCTCCACCTTCATGACGTACCGCAGCATCGCGCAGCCCACCAGCTGCGCCGCCGCCAGTTCGGCGCGCAGCTCGGCGTCCGGCAGATCGAGCTGGGCGGCGATGCGGCGCACCAGCTGCGCGGCGACCAGACGGCGGAAGACGGCGGCGGCGGTGTCGTTGTTCACGGCGGAGCGGACGATCGCCAGCAGCGGCTTTCGGGTGGTGGGGTTCTCCCAGAGGCCGAAGACGAAGCGGGCGAGCCGCTCGCCGACCTGGTCCACGGGGGCGTCGAGGATCGCTTCCGGCGCGTCGAGCGCGGGCGCGAAGGCAACCTCGACGGCCGCCTCGAAGACCTGCTCCTTGGTGCCGAAGTAGTGGTGCACCAGCGCCGCGTCCACACCGGCCGCCTTCGCGATGCCGCGCACGGACGTCTTCTCGTAGCCGCGCTCGGAGAACTCCTCGCGCGCGGCGGTCAGGATGCGGGCTCGGGTGTCCGCCGACTCCGTGCGAGGGGGCCGGCCGCGCTTGCGGGCGGTGACGCCGGTCATCGGCGTGGCACCTTCGCTCCGGGGGTCGCGGACGCCCCGGATGCCGAGGCGAGGTGCAGGCGGGTGAAGGCCAGGGCCTCCGCCAGGTCGGCCTCACGTTCGGCGCCGGACATCGCGCGCCGCGTGTTGACCTCGATGACGACATGCCCGTCGAAGCCGGTCAGCGCGAGCCGCTCGAGCAGCTCGGCGCAGGGCTGGTTGCCGCGGCCGGGGACCAGGTGTTCGTCCTTGGCGGAGCCGTTTCCGTCGGCGAGGTGGACATGGCCCAGGCGGTCGCTCATGCGGTCGATCATCTGCATCGCGTCCGTGCGGGCCGTGGAGGCGTGGCTGAGGTCGATCGTGAAGTGCCGGTAGTCGTCCTTCGTGACGTCCCAGTCCGGCGCGTACGCGAGCATCTCGCGGTCGCGGTAGCGCCACGGGTACATGTTCTCGACGGCGAACCGGACGTCCGTCTCGTCCGCCATCCGCCAGATGCCCGTGACGAAGTCCCGCGCGTACTGGCGCTGCCAGCGGAACGGCGGGTGAACGACGACCGCGCTCGCGCCGAGCTTCTCCGCGGCCGCGCGGGCCCGCTGGAGCTTGATCCACGGGTCCGTCGACCACACGCGCTGGGTGATGAGCAGACAGGGGGCGTGCACGGCGAGGATCGGGATCCGGTGGTAGTCGCTGAGCCTGTGCAGCGCGTCGACGTCCTGGCTGACGGGGTCGTTCCAGACCATGACCTCGACGCCGTCGTACCCGAGGCGTGCGGCGATCTCGAAGGCGGTCGCCGTCGACTCCGGGTAGACCGAGGCAGTCGACAGGGCGACCTTCGCATCCGGAATCCGCACGACTGGCTCTGCCATGGGGGACAGATTACGGGGTGCGGTCGGGTGGGTGCCGGGCACCTGTTCGCCGTTGTGGTGTTCACCACGGGCGGGTGCGGGCACACCCCGGTCGCACGCTCCACCCCCTGCGCCGCCTACGCCGCCTGCGCCCTCAGGGATTGCCCTCGCCGCGCCTACGCCGAACCCATGTGATCGAGTTTGCGCAGGATCACGCCCTCTCGGAGCGCCCAGGGGCATATCTCCAGCGTGTCGATGCCGAAGAGGTCCATCGCGCCCTCGGCGACCAGCGCGCCCGCGAGGAGCTGGTTGGCGCGGCCCTCGGAGACGCCGGGCAGCTCGGCCCGCTGGGCGGCCGTCATGCCCGCGAGCCGGGGTACCCAGGCCTCCAGGGACTCGCGCTTGAGCTCGCGCTGGGCGTAGACGCCCTCGGTGGAGCGCGCGGCGCCCGCGATCCGGGCGAGCTGCTTGAAGGTCTTCGACGTGGCGACGACGCGGTCCGGGGCGCCGAAGCGGGTGAACTCGCCGACCGTGCGGGCGATCTGCGCGCGGGCGTGGCGGCGCAGGGCCCGTACGTCGTCGGGCTCGGGCGGGTCGCCGGGCAGCCAGCCCGCGGTGAGGCGGCCGGCGCCCAGCGGCAGGGAGGCGGCCGCGTCGGGCTCCTCGTCCATGCCGTAGGCGATCTCCAGGGAGCCGCCGCCGATGTCCAGGACCAGCAGCTTTCCGGCCGACCAGCCGAACCAGCGGCGGGCGGCGAGGAAGGTGAGCCGGGCCTCCTCGGAACCGGTGAGGACCTGGAGCTCGACGCCGGTCTCGGCCTGCACGCGCGCGAGGACGTCGTCGGCGTTGCTGGCCTCGCGCACGGCGGAGGTCGCGAACGGCAGCACGTCCTCGACGCCCTTGTCCTCGGCGGCCTGGAGCGCGTCGTGGACGACGTTGATCAGTTTGTCCACGCCGTCCGAGCCGATCGCCCCGTGCTCGTCCAGCAGCTGGGCAAGGCGCAGTTCCGCCTTGTGCGAGTGCGCGGGAAGCGGACGCGCGCCCGGGTGTGCGTCCACCACCAGCAGATGCACCGTGTTCGATCCCACGTCGAGGACACCGAGTCTCATGGAGGGAAACGCTACTGCCCAGAGCACCCTGGACCGTCCCCGAAGGGGTGCTGGGCGACTTACCCTGGACAAGTGCCAAAGACGAACAAGGCGAAAACCGACAAATCAACCGGCGGTTCTTCGCAGGCGAAGCCGGTGAAGCCACCGAAGAAGTCGAAGAAGGCCCAGGCAGCCCGGACTCTGGCGCTCGCCGCCGAGCTCGCTGCCGACGAGAAGGGCCTCGACTTCGCGCGCGCGTGGGTGGAGTTTCCGGACCCGGCGGACGACGACCAGGTCTTCCGCTGCGATCTGACCTGGCTGACCTCGCGCTGGAACTGCATCTTCGGCAGCGGCTGCCAGGGCATCCAGGCAGGCCGCGCGGACGACGGGTGCTGCACGCTGGGCGCCCACTTCTCCGACGAGGACGACGAGAAGCGCGTCGCCGAGCATGTGGCGAGGCTCACCCCCGACATCTGGCAGCACCACTCCGAGGGCACGCTGGACGGCTGGGTCTCGGAGGACGACGAGGGCTCCCGCCAGACCCGCCCGTTCAACGGCTCGTGCATCTTCCAGAACCGCCCCGGCTTCGCGGGCGGCGCGGGCTGCTCGCTGCACATCCTCGCCGTCAAGGAGGGCCGCGAGCCGCTGGAGACCAAGCCGGACGTCTGCTGGCAGCTTCCGGTGCGCCGCACGTACGACTGGATCGACCGGCCCGACGACACCCGGGTGCTTCAGGTGTCGATCGGCGAGTACGACCGGCGCGGCTGGGGTCCGGGCGGCCATGACCTGCACTGGTGGTGCACGTCGGCGACCTCGGCGCACGGCGCGGGCGACCCGGTGTACGTCTCCTACCGGCCGGAGCTGACCGAGCTCATGGGCAAGGCCGGCTACGACCGCCTGGTCGAGCTGTGCGAGCAGCGCCTCGCCTCGCAGCTCCCGCTGCTGGCGCCGCACCCGGCGGATCCGACGGGCCCGCGCGGCTGAGCCACTGGCGGGTCTACGACGTCGCCGGGCTCGGCGGGTCGCTGTCGGCGGGCGGCGGCGCGGAGCTCTCCGGGGCGGACGGGGACGGGTCGCCGGGAGTGGGCTCCGGGTCGGTGGTGGGGGACGGGTCGGTCGGGGTGGGGTCCGGGGAGGACGGGGGCGTGGGGGTCGGCTCGGAGCCGCCGGACGGGGGCGGGTCGACGGGGCCGCCTGGGCCCGGACCAGGGCCGTTGCCGGGGTCCGACGGGCCGGGGGCGGTGCCGTAGCCCTCGATGGAGACGACAGCGCCGGCCGGGGCGATCGCCACGCGCGCGTGCCAGTGCCCGGAGGGCTCGCGCAGATGGTCGACGTACACCTTGATCGTCACCGACTCGCCGGGCTTCAGGGTGCCGGTGGAGCGGCTCAGGTAGAGCCAGTGGTCCGCGGTGGTGGCCGACCAGCGGACCGGCTCGGCGCCGTCCGGGGCCGCGCTGAGGGTGATGAGGGTGGTGTCGCCGCTGTGGTCGGCCGCCACGGAGAGCCGGCCGGAGGCGCTCCGGCCGAGTCCCGTGACACTGATGACCTCCACGGAGACGTCCGGTTCGCCGTCCTTGGTGAAGCCGCTGCCGGGGCGGGTGCTGGCGTTCCCGGCGTTCTCGTAGCCGCCGGCCGTCTCGCCGTCAAGGCTGTCCGGACCTTGCGCCTCGCTGGCGGTGGCCGCACGCCCCTCGGCGCCCTCCCCCGTCGGTGTGCCCCGGTAGGCCGCCCACAGCGCGAGCACGGGTGCGGCGACGACGGTGGCCACGACCGTCGTCGTGACGGCACGCGCGCGTAGGCGCTCCCGGCGGGCGGCGCGGTCCTTGGGGTCCATCGGGAAGCCGCGCCGGTCGTAGCGCGGCACGGCGGCGCCCCGCGCGCGGGGGAGGTGGGCCATGGCGACGTGCAGCTGCGCGCGCGGCGCTTCGAGGACGGGCAGCTCGGCGGGGGTGACGCCGGCGCCGGGCCAGCGGCCGGGGACGGCGCGTTCGGCGGCCCGGCGGCAGCGCGGGCAGTCGTCGACGTGCCGGACGAGTTCACGGCGCAGCGCGGCGCTGAGCACGAGTTGGTTCTCGCCCGTGAGGCGGGCCACACCGGGACAGCCGCCGGTCTCGACGACGGCGAGCGCCGCGCGCGTGCGTTCGACCTCGCAGGCCGCGGAGGCGAGCAGTTCGCGTGCGGCGGCGAGATCCTTGCCGAGGACGGCGGCGACCTCGTGGGCGGCGAGGTGGTGGCGTACGGCGAGTTCCAGCGCCTCGCGCTGTTCCGGGGTGGTGCCGGCGGCCTCCGGCCAGGCGAGCAGGGCGAGTTCGCGACGGCGTTGCTGCTCCTGGGCCTCGTCGGAAGCGGGCACGCCGGGCGGTGCGGGCTTCGGGGCCGATTGCCCGTGGCCGCGGCTTCGGCGCGCCGCGTGCGTGCTCAGACGTTTCTGCTTGGCCTCGGTGAGTTTGCGCAGACAGGCCCAGCGGGCCAGGGCGTACAGCCAGGCCCGGCGGTCGCCCGCGGCGTCCGGGACGCGCTGGCCGCGCCGCTCGGCGAACGCGAGGGCGTCCCCCAGGGCGGCGGTGGCCGCGTCGTGGTCGCACAGGACGGACAGGCAGTAGGTGAACAGGCCGTCGAGGTAGGGCTCATAGTGCGCGGGCGGCCGTTGCGCGAGCGTGCGCGCCGCAGCGCCGTCGCGCGCCTCCCGGTGCGCCCGGTGCGCGCCGGTCGTGCGGGTCCAGGTTTCCGGGCTGCTGCTCATCACCCGTGCGACCGTAGGCGGCGCGGAACGAGGTCTACTTGTCCCTTGAGTCCTTTTAATCCGTATGGGTGAAACGATCCCTCATAAGGGGACAGCAAAGGGGGGTCCCATGGCTCGTTCGTGACGGGGCGTGGCCGATTCGCAAGGGGTGCCCGCCTTCGCAGGGGCGGCCGGGGGCCCGTTTGTCCACAGGCGCGTCCGGCTGTCGGTGGCGGCGGTTACGGTTTCCCCATGGCCACCCGTACGAAGACCGCCAAGGACCGCCCGTCCTACCGCTGCACGGAATGCGGCTGGCAGACGGCCAAGTGGCTCGGCCGCTGCCCCGAGTGCCAGGCGTGGGGGACGGTCGAGGAGTACGGCGCGCCCGCGGTCCGCACGACGGCCCCCGGCCGCGTCACCACCTCCGCCGTGCCCATCGGCCAGGTCGACGGGCGGCAGGCCACCGCCCGCCCCACCGGCGTGCCCGAGCTGGACCGCGTCCTGGGCGGCGGGCTCGTCCCCGGCGCGGTCGTACTCCTGGCCGGCGAGCCGGGCGTCGGCAAGTCGACCCTGCTGCTGGACGTGGCGGCCAAGTCGGCGAGCGACGAACACCGCACGCTGTACGTCACGGGTGAGGAGTCTGCGTCCCAGGTCCGGCTGCGCGCCGACCGGATCCGCGCCATCGACGACAACCTGTACCTGGCCGCGGAGACGGATCTGGCGGCCGTCCTCGGCCACTTGGACGCGGTGAAGCCGTCCCTGCTGATCGTGGACTCCGTGCAGACCGTGGCCTCCCCCGAGATCGACGGCGCGCCGGGCGGCATGGCCCAGGTCCGCGAGGTCGCCGGCGCCCTGATCCGCGCCTCCAAGGAACGCGGCATGTCCACGCTCCTGGTGGGCCATGTCACCAAGGACGGCGCGATCGCCGGCCCCCGCCTCCTCGAACACCTGGTGGACGTCGTCCTGTCGTTCGAGGGCGACCGGCACGCGCGGCTGCGCCTGGTGCGGGGCGTGAAGAACCGCTACGGCGCCACCGACGAGGTCGGCTGCTTCGAACTGCACGACGAGGGCATCACGGGCCTGGCCGACCCGAGCGGACTCTTCCTGACCCGTCGTGACGAACCGGTCCCGGGCACCTGTCTGACGGTCACCCTGGAGGGCCGCCGCCCGCTGGTCGCCGAGGTACAGGCCCTCACCGTCGACTCCCAGATCCCCTCGCCCCGCCGTACGACGTCCGGTCTGGAGACCTCGCGCGTCTCGATGATGCTGGCCGTCCTGGAGCAGCGCGGTCGGATCAGCGCGCTGGGCAAGCGGGACATCTACTCGGCGACGGTCGGCGGAGTGAAGCTCTCGGAGCCCGCCGCGGACCTGGCGATCGCCCTCGCGCTGGCCTCCGCCGCGAGCGACACCCCACTGCCGAAGAACCTCGTCGCGATCGGCGAAGTCGGCCTCGCGGGCGAGGTCAGACGGGTCACGGGCGTCCAGCGCCGGCTCTCCGAGGCCCACCGTCTGGGCTTCACGCACGCGCTCGTACCGGGCGATCCCGGCAAGATCCCCGCGGGCATGAAGGTCCTGGAAGTAGCCGACATGGGGGACGCCCTGCGGGTCCTGCCGCGCTCCCGTCGCCGAGACGCCCCACGGGAGACGGAGGACCGCCGGTAGACTTTGCCCTGGTCTCGCCCGTCCGTGCGAAACGAGTGCGCGAAACGGGGACGCCCCAGACCCTGTGACCGGAGGAGTGCAGTGGCAGCCAACGACCGGGCTTCGGCTCCCGGAAAGTCCGGTGGGAGTTCCGGTGCCGACGGCCTGATGCGCGCCGCACTGAGTGCGGTGGCTCCCGGCACGGCACTGCGCGACGGCCTGGAGCGCATCCTCCGCGGCAACACCGGCGGGCTCATCGTGCTGGGCTCCGACAAGACGGTCGAGGCGATGTGCACGGGCGGATTCGTCCTGGACGTGGAGTTCGCGGCCACGCGCCTGCGTGAGCTGTGCAAGCTCGACGGCGGCATCGTGGTCTCCTCCGACCTGTCGAAGATCCTTCGGGCCGGCGTCCAGCTGGTGCCGGACCCCATGATCCCCACGGAGGAGACGGGCACCCGGCACCGTACGGCGGACCGGGTCAGCAAGCAGGTCGGCTACCCGGTCGTCTCGGTCTCCCAGTCCATGCGTCTGATCGCCCTGTACGTCGACGGACAGCGCCGCGTCCTGGAGGACTCCGCGGCGATCCTGTCCCGCGCGAACCAGGCGCTGGCCACCCTGGAGCGCTACAAGCTCCGTCTGGACGAGGTCGCGGGAACGTTGTCAGCGCTGGAGATCGAGGACCTGGTGACGGTCCGGGACGTCTCCGCGGTGGCCCAGCGCCTGGAGATGGTGCGCCGCATCGCCACCGAAATCGCCGAATACGTGGTCGAACTGGGCACGGACGGACGTCTGCTCTCCCTCCAGCTCGACGAGTTGATCGCGGGCGTGGAGCCGGAGCGCGAGCTGGTGGTCCGGGACTACGTCCCCGAGCCCACGGCCAAGCGCTCCCGCACGGTCGACGAGGCGTTGTACGAGCTGGACGCGCTCACCCACGCCGAGCTTCTCGAACTGTCGACGGTGGCCCGCGCATTGGGTTACACCGGCTCCCCCGAGGCCCTCGACACGGCGGTCTCCCCGCGCGGCTTCCGGCTCCTGGCGAAGGTGCCTCGGCTCCCGGGCGCCATCATCGACCGTCTGGTCGAGCACTTCGGCGGCCTCCAGAAGCTCCTCGCCGCGAGCGTCGACGACCTCCAGACGGTGGACGGCGTGGGCGAGGCGCGGGCCCGCAGCGTCCGCGAAGGCCTGTCCCGGCTCGCGGAGTCGTCGATCCTGGAACGGTACGTCTAGGGGGCTTCTGATGGATCTCCGTGGGAGAAGGAGCGGCGTTCGGTGCGTGCTCTCGGTGTGCCGGGCGAGAGTCCTCGTAGCGGAGCTAC
>NZ_JBFAKW010000152.1:0-22113 GCF_040655955.1 Streptomyces sp. NPDC050263
ACCGAGCGGAGAGTGAGCTCCGCTCGGTACGGGCGGAGGGCAGCGCGAGCCCTCCACCGCGCGCGCTGCTGATCAGGGCCTCCGACTCGCAACGGGGACTTCGGTGCGTGCGCCCGCATGAACGACACGGGCGCACACCCGGACACCCGGGGCGAGCGATTGAGGCGTGCGCTGACTCCGTGCGGCTGCGAGGCGGAGCCTGGCGTCAGGCCTCGGCCTGGAGCTGCGCGAGCTCGGCCTCGAGGTGAGCCATGGCTTCGCCGCCGGCCATGAGGTCGGTGATCTCTTCGCGGGTGCGTTCGCCCTTGCGGAAGTCGTCGGCCTTCTGACCGCGGATCAGGACGGCGAAGTGGTCGCCGACCATCATGGCGTGCCGGACGTTGTGGGTGACGAGGATGACCGCGACGCCCTTCGCCCGGGCCTGCATGATGATCCGCAGGACGTGTGCGGCCTCCTTGACGCCGAGGGCGGCGGTGGGCTCGTCGAGGATGAGGACGTTGGCCCCGAAGTACACCGCGCGGGCGATCGCGAGGGCCTGGCGCTCACCCCCGGACAGGCTGCCCACAAGACGCGCGCCGTCGGTGACCCGGGTGATGCCCAGGGACTGCATCTCGCGGACGGCGATCTCACCGGCCATCTTCTTGTCGAACAGCTTGAACGGGCCCCATCCCTTGGTGGGTTCGGCCCCGACGAAGAAGCAGCGGCCGACGCCCATCAACGGGAACGTCCCGCCGAACTGGTGGACGGTGGCGATGCCCCGAGAGCTGGCGTCACGGGGGCTGTCGAAGACGACCGGCTCGCCGTTGACCTCGATCGTGCCGGTGGTGGGCTTGTGGAACCCGGAGAGGATCTTGATGAGGGTCGACTTGCCGGCGCCGTTGTCGCCGAGCAGGCACAGCACCTTCCCGGGAGCCACCTCGAGGGAGATGTCCTGCAGGGCGTTGGTGCCGACGAAGGACTTGCTGACGTCGGTCAGGCGCAGAAGGGGCGCGGTCATGGTCAGGCCTTCTTAGCGTTGCGAGGGGTGTAGGACAGGGCGAGCCGGCGGAAGGTGTTGTTCATCAACACGGCGGTGAGGATGAGGATGCCGAGGATCAGGCTGGCCCAGTCGGAGTTCCAACCGGTGTAGTAGATGCCCTGGTTGACGATGGCGAAGGTCAGCGTCCCCAGCGCCACGCCGAAGACGGAGCCGTAGCCGCCGGTGAGCAGGACGCCGCCCACGACCACGGCGATGATGGAGTTGAAGACGAAGGACTGACCGTTGGCGACCTGCGCGCCGTTGTAGAGGATCGTCTGGATCACACCGACCAGGGCCGCCCCGAACCCGCTCGCCATGTACAGGGCGATCTTCACCTTGGAGACCGGGATGCCGGTGGCGCGGGCGCTCTCCTTGTCGCCGCCGATGGCGAAGATCCAGTTGCCGTACTTCGTCATCTGCAGCAGCACCGCGACGACGACCGCCGCCGCGAGCCACCAGAAGATCGCGACCTCGAACTGACCGTCGATCAGCTGCCCGAAGAGCGACTTCGACAGGGGGTCGGGGGCGATGGCCACGCTGGTGGTGCCGGTCGTGGCACGGGACAGGCCCAGGGTGAGACCGGCCATGCCGGCCATCGTGGCGAGAGTGACGACCAGGGACGGGACGTTGGTCCGCGTGACGATGATCCCGTTGAGCAGCCCGGTCAACAGGCCGAGGCCGAGGGCGAGGACGATGCCGACGATCATCGGGGCGCCCCAGTGCCCGGAGACGATGGCCAGCGTCATCGAACTGCCAGCGAGCACCGAGCCCACGGAGACGTCGAGTTCGCCGGCGATCATCAGCAGCCCGATGGGGATGGCGATGATGCCGAGCTCGGCGGCGATGTTCAGCCAGCTCGCCGCACCCGCGGGGGCCAGGAACTTCTCTCCGCCGAAGATCGCGAAGAAGACGAAGACGCTGATCGTTCCGATGAGCGCGCCGGCCTCGGGCCGATGCCACAGTCGGCCCAGTCGGCTTTCGGACTCCTTCGCTGGGGTGACGGCGGTCTCGGGCTCGGCCGTCGACTGGGGGAGTGAGGTTGTCATCGGGTCTGGTACCACCTTTGTGGATCTTGGAATGCTGTAAGAAGCGGAGCGCCGGTCAGAGGCGCCGGCCCGGCCCGGTCCCGTCGGATCCGGTCCGGGCCCGGCGCCTCTGACGCATCAGCGGACGCCGGCCTTGGTGCCGGCGATCGCGGCGCCGACGTTCTCGGACGTGACCAGGAGGGGGCCGGTCAGGAGAGGGTTCTGCGGCGGGAGCACGCCGTAGGACAGGTACTGGTTGGCGATGGACACGGCGTAGAAGCCCTGGAGGTAGGGCTGCTGGTCGATCGCGAAGAGCTGCTTGCCGGCCTTGATCCGGTCGAGCTGGCTCTGCGAGAGGTCGAAGGTGCCCAGCTTGACCTTGTCACCGGCCTTGGCCTGCTCGATCGCGGCGGCGGCGCTGTCCGCGTCCTGCACGCCGATCGTCACCAGGGCGTCGATGCTGTCGTCCTTCAGCAGCGCACCCTTGATCGCCTGGGTGACCGCGGACGGGTTGCCGAAGTTGGAGGACGCCAGGGGCAGTTGCTTGGACGTCGAGCCCTTGCTCTTGGCGCCGTCGGCGATGCCCTTGCAGCGTGCCTCCTGATTGGCCGAACCGGGCACGGTGTTGACGCACAGGATGTTCTTGGCGCCCTCCTCGGCGAACTTGACGCCGCCGGCCTTGCCCGCCTCGTAGTCGTCCGACCCGATGTACTTGACACCGCCCACGCGCTCAGCAGCGTCCGCGCCGCCCGAGTTGTAGATGAACACCGGGACGCCCTTGGCCACGGCCTGCTTGATGGCCGCGTCCTGGTTGTCGGGAACCCAGTCCGGCACGAGGATGGCCGACGGGTTCTGCGACAGTGCGGTGAGCGTCAACTTGGCGGCGTCCGGGCCGAGGTTGTCGTAGTTCTGCGGGCCCAGGAAGGTCACCTTGCCCCCGCCGGCGCTGACCAGCTTCGCCGCGTCCTCGCCACCACGCTTGATCGCGGACCAGAACGGGTCGTCGGCCTTGCCGCCGATGACGTAGATCGAGAGCTTGCCGTTGCTCTTCGCCGGGGCGGTGCCAGACCCGTCGGCGCTCGCCGTCGCCTGTGCCGTGTCGCCCGTGGCCTTCCCGCTGCTGCACCCGGTCAGTGCGGTCGCCGCCACGGTGAGCACGCTGACCGCCGTCAGGACTCTGCGGGAGAGGCGACGGCCGACCAGCGGTCGACGGGTCTGTATGCGTTCCATGTGCTGGGTGCTCCTTCAAGTGAATCCGGGCGGGTGCCTGGGCGGACCAGGAGTGCCTCGGAGGGTCGAGCGAGGTGGGTCCCGCGTGAGCCGAGGGCCCGCGAATCGCGGGGGAGTGGCAGGCGGGACGTCCAGGTGAGAGTGGTCTCGGCGACGAGGGTTTACCGCACGGGTATCGCGGTACCGGTCGCGTCAACGCAATTCTGAGCAATTGCTCTTGGGAAACTTCTCGGTAATATGCGCGCCTTTTTAAAGCGCTTTAAGCGGTGGGCAGAGCATCCTTCCGTTTCGGGAGGGTGTCAAGAGCTCGTACTTAATCGAAACCATGGCGACGTCGCGGAGCGTCTCGGGGCGTCGAGCGGTCGACCTCGTCCGGGCCGTCTCTCGTCGACTTGCGGCAACACCCTTGACACATGACTGCGAGGGCGCTGATAGTACGAGTACTTAAAGCGCTTTAAGTAGTGCTCTTGGTCGGCCTTTGCCAGCTTTCCGGTCGGCCTTATCCGGCGTTCCCTACCGGCCTTCTCTGTCGGCCTCGTGCCTCTCGCGCCGGGGAAGCCTGACGGGGAAGGCGGGCGCCGCGTCCCGGTGTGCTGGAAGCCGTCAGGACGCCGCCGTGCGCCTCCGTGAGTTCCGGGCGATGGGCGATGGGCCATGGACAGGCCCGGAGCGCCCCTGGTTGTGGGGCTCGGGCGCGCAGCTCACCGATGTCGCCTCGGCCGAGGCGGTGTCCGCGCTGTCGCTGTGGCAGGGCTGGCCGGACAAGGGCTACGCCCCCAACTCGGTCATCAACAACACCCGGACCACCGGCTGGCGGGAGTTCCCGACCGGCGACCACGCCTTCGGCGAGAACGGCACCTGGCAGCTCGCCCATGCCGAGAAGGCCGGTTTCGAGTAAGGGGTCATCCCGGTGCCCGCCGCCTCCGGAGGCAACGTCGCGGCTCCGACGGGCGGCGAGTTCGTCACCGTCCCGGTGCGGGGCGACACCGGCCGCTACGCCGCCCCCCAGAGGCTCGTGTCCTGCCTGACCGGCACCGAGAACCTCCTCGGCGCCGACACCACGCTGTCCTACGTCGCGCCCACCGCCGAGGTCCAGGACAAGCAGGTGACGGCCGACGCCGAGCTGCAGCCGTGGGTCGACGCGGCGAAGACGGCCGAGGGGCGCACGAGGGACGGCCCGGGCACCGAGTACCCGAAGATCTCGGAGCAGATGTGGAAGACGGTCCGGGCCGCCCTCAGCGCGGTGGTGGCGGCAGTGGTGGCCACCGTCCACTGCGGCGCACAGCGTTCCTCGGCCGACTCCTCCCCGTCCGCACAGGGACGGGACGTCCGGCTCGGCCGCCTCGGCGACCGCGGGGAAGACGCCGTCCGCCTCGGCCCAGGAGTCCCAGAAAATCCAGGAGCCCCAGGAGGAGGGCGCGGCACCCAAGGTCAGACGCTGATCGTCTGCGCCCACCCGGAGCCGAAGTCGCTCAACGGCTCCCTGAAGGACCTCGCGGTGTCCACATTGGAGACCGCCGGGCACGAGGTATCGGTGAGCGATCTGTACAGGATGAACTGGAAGACGGTAGTGGACGCCTCGGACCACGGCCCGGACGCCTCAAGTCCGCTGAAGGTCGCCCTGGACGCGGGCCGGGCCTTCGGCGCCGGGACGCTCACCCCGGACGTCCTCGCCGAGCAGGAGAAGCCGCTGTGGGCCGACACGATCATCTTCCAGTTCCCGCTGTGGTGGTACACGATGCCCGCGATCTTCAAAGGCTGGGTGGACCGGGTGTTCACCCACCGCTTCGCGTACGGCGTCGGCGAGCACAGCGACACCAGGTACGGCGAGCGCTTCGGCGAAGGCGCCCTCGCGGGCAGGAAGGATCTGCTGTCGGTGACCGCCGGCGGCCCAAAGTCGCACTACGCCGCTCGCGGGATCAACGGCCCCATCGACGATCTGCTGTTCCCGATCCACCACGGCATCCTCTACCACCCGGGCATCGAGGTGCTGCCGCCGTTCGTGCTGTACGGCGCCGACCGGATGACCGGCGGGGACTACCCGCAGGTCGCCAAGGCCGGGGACTACCCGCAGGTCGCCAAGGCCTGGGAGCAGCGCCTGCTCACCCTGGAGTCGACCGAGCCGATCGCGTTCCGGCGGCAGAACTTCGGCGACCACGAGATCCCTTCGCTGCACCTGAAGGAGGGACTGGAGCCCGCGGGCCGCACGGGTTTCGGGTTGCACGTGCGGGGCTGACCGCCGACGACGGACAGGACGAGCCGGGCGCGAACCCGAGCCGCGACTGACGGCCCGCCACGGCCGTCACCGCAAGCCGACGTTCTTCAGGGCGGTTCACTCCTGCACCCTCACGAGATCCTCGCCAGGCACACCGGCCACGTCCCAGAACCTGCGCGCCGGCCGGACCGTGGCCTGAAGCACCACCACATGACCGTCACATCAGGTTCGGTGGTCCGAGGGAGCGACATAAAAACGCAGCTGCGCGACACGCCCGTCGGCTGTCATCCAGTCAGCTGTCGAACTGCCGACGTAGCGCCATCCGGCACGCTCATAGAGGTTGATGGCGGCGGTCGCCCCGGCTTCGACTTCCAGAACGGGCCTGAGTCCGTCGGCTGCGGCTACTCCGATCGCCTTGTCCAGCAGCCTCGCGGCCACCCCTCGTCGGCGGGCACCTGCACTGACGAACAACCGCGCCACGGACACCAGACGCTGCGAAGGCAGCCCGACAGCGACAGCCAGGGCCTCCTCGGGACGAGCCAGGACCACATGACCCACGACAGCCGAACCGTCCACGGCCACCCAGGCGTCGAGCATGCTTCGGGGAGTCAGCCAACCTTCGGGATCGACAGGCCAGTCCGCTGGGTAGCGATCTGCCGCATGGACCGTGGCGAGTGCCTGGACGCAGCCCTTCATGTGGTCATCGGCGCGAGGATGAATCGTCAGTTCGTTCATGACGGGATCTTGACACGTCGCCGTTCACGATGAGAGGCCGCGGGTGCTGCGGACCGGCCGCCGGGGTACTGGGTCGGTGGTGACCTGGCGGCGGGCTCAGACGGTGCTGCGGTCCGCGCAGGGCATGCCCGTGGCGAGGATCGCGGAGGTGACGTTGACCAGTGCCGACCGGGTCCGGGATGTGATCCACGACTTCGACGCCGATGGCTTCGACTCGCTCACGCCGATGGTGAGGTCCTACCCGAGGAAGGCGAACCCGAAGTCGTCTTCTGACGGGACGAGTTCGGGCCGCTCAACCGCCGGCTCCACCCCGGCCGGCGGTGGGCCGAACGCGGCGGCGGGCACGAGGACCGCCGCCGCGAGCCCCGGCCCGGTCCGACCCGTCCAGTCTGCGACATGGCCCAACTGCGTCACGCGGGAGCCGGTTCGGGCGGCCGGGGCGATCGCATAATCCTCGGCGTCCCATCCGACGCGCAACCATGAGGTCTCCCTTGTCCTTTCTGCCTTTCCGCAGACGCAGGCTGACAGCGCTGTGCACCGCCACCGCGGTGCTGGCCGTGTCGCCCGCCCTGGCTTCCGCGGCCCCCGCACCACCCTCGACCCCGTCCTCCGCATCGTCCCTCGCGTCCGCCGCGGCCCTGCCCGCGGCGCTCGGCACCGCTCGTAGCGTCACCCTGGTGACGGGGGACAAGGTCACCGTCACCCCGGCCGCCGACGGCACGTCGAGCCGGACCGTGCGGGACCCGGACGGCCGGTACACCGGATTCGAAACCAACCAGAGCGGCAAGGACACGTACGTCTACCCGCACAGCGCTCTGCCGTACGTCGCCGCGGGGCTGCTGGACAAGGAGCTGTTCAACGTCACGCGGCTCCTGGCGGACGGCTACGACGACGCGCACCGCGACCGGCTGCCGCTGATCGTCACCTACACCGACGCCGCCGCCCGTTCGCGTGCCGTGCCGGTGCCGGAGGGCGCCCGCAAGGTGCGCACGCTGGACAGCATCCAGGGCGCGGCGCTGGGCGCCGACCGGTCGGACGCCTTCTGGGCGTCGATCACCGGGGACGACGCCGGCGCGGCGGCGCGCGACAGCGGGGAACAGCCCAGGTTCAAGGGCGGCCTCGCCAAGGTCTGGCTGGACGGCAGAGTGAAGGTGGACCTCGCCGACAGCACCGCGCAGATCGGCGCGCCGCAGGTGTGGGCCTCCGGCAACACCGGCGAGGGGGTGGACGTCGCGGTCCTCGACACGGGCGTGGACACGGACCACCCCGACCTGGCCGACCGGGTCGCCGCCACCGAGGGCTTCGTGCCCGGCGAGTCGGTCGTGGACCGCAACGGCCACGGCACGCATGTGGCCTCCACCATCGCCGGGACCGGCGCCGCGTCCGACGGCAAGGAGCGGGGAGTCGCGCCCGGCGCGAAGCTGCACATCGGCAAGGTGCTCTCCGACGACGGCTACGGCCAGGACTCGTGGGTGCTGGCCGGCATGGAGTGGGCGGCCCGCGACCAGCACGCGAAGATCATCAGCATGAGCCTGGGCGGCCGGCCCACCGACGGCACGGACCCGCTGAGCATGGCGGTCGACACGCTCAGCGCGGAGACCGGGGCGCTGTTCACCATCGCCGCGGGCAACGCCGGTCCCGACAGATTCTCGGTGGGCGCGCCGGGCGCCGCGGCCGCCGCGCTGACCGTCGGCGCCGTGGACGGCTCCGACTCCCTCGCCGACTTCTCCAGCCGGGGCCCCCGGGCGGGCGACGGGGCCGTCAAGCCGGACCTCACCGCTCCCGGTGTGGACATCCTGGCGGCGCGCTCCCACCACGCCCCCGAGGGCTCGGGCTCGTACCAGACCCTGAGCGGCACCTCCATGGCCACTCCGCACGTCGCGGGCGCCGCCGCGCTGCTGGCTGCCGAGCACCCGGGCTGGACGGGCCGTCAGCTAAAGAACGCCCTGGTCAGCACGACCAAGGCCACGCCGCGGTACAGTCCGTTCGAGGGCGGCACCGGCCGCCTGGACATCGTCACGACGACGGCCGCGAGCACGTTCGCCACCGGCAGCGCCGACTTCGGCTTCCGCACCTGGCCGACGCCGGCCGGGACGACCACCGAGCGGAAGGTGACGTACACCAACACCGCCGGCAGCCCGGTCACCCTCGACCTCGCGGTGCGCGCCTCGGGCGCGGACGCCGGCCCGTTCACCCTGTCGGCCTCGCGGGTCACCGTCCCGGCGCACGGCACCGCCTCGGTGACGGCGACGGCGCACTTCGACAAGATGGCCGCGGACCAGATGGTGGCCGGCTTCCTGACGGCCACCGACCCGTCCGGCGCGGTGCTGACCCGCACCTCGCTCGGCGCCGGAAAGGAGGGCGAGCGCCACCGGCTGACGCTGAAGGCCAAGGACCGCAGCGGCAAGCCGATCGGCGGCACCGTCATCCTGACGGCGAAGAAGCTGTGGCTGCCCGTGCGGATCGACGAGTCGGGCACCGTGGACCTGCGGCTGCCGCCCGGTTCGTACACCGCTTGGATGGAGGCCGACCTCGAGGGCTCCCAGGGCCCGCACTCGCTCGGGCTGGGCCTGATGGCGGTGTCGGACGTCGTCCTCGACCAGGATCGCACCGCCGTCTTCGACGCGACCCGGGCCCGTCAGGTGAGGGCGGTGGCGCCCAAGCCGAGCACCCCCGGCGGCTCCCGCATCGAGTACTACCGCGGCTTCGCCGACGACGACTGGTCGTCCTCCGCGCGCTGGCCGGGGACGTCGTACGACAGCATCTGGGCCCTGCCCACCAAGAAGGTCGCCGAGGGAGAGTTCGTCTTCGGCACGCGCTGGCGGCTGGAGGAACCGGCTCTCACGGTGGCCTCGGGCGACCGGACCTTCGACGACCTCGTCGTGCACCGGAGCGCGACCCCGCTGTCCCAGGGCCGGCACCGGCTCGACGCGGTGTTCGCCGGTGACGGTGCCGCCACCGCGTACACCTCTCTCCACGCCCGGGGCAAGGCGGTCGTGGTGCGCCGCAACGGCATCGTTGCCGTGGAGGAGCAGGCCGCCGCTGCCGCCGCCGCGGGCGCCGAACTGCTCCTGGTCGTCCACGACGGATCGGGCCGCCTGGACCCGTGGAACGACTCCCCCTGGGGGACGCCGAAACCCCCGCCGCTGACGGTCGCGAGCCTCACCCAGGACGAGGGCGAGCAGCTGATCGCCGGGCTCGGCAAGAGCCGCACCCGGCTCGACGTCACCTCCAGCCCGACCACTGACTACGTGTACGAACTGGTCCACGACTACAAGGGCGCCGTCCCGGCGGACCCCACCTACCGGGCGGCCCAGCGTGAACTGGCCCGCGTCGAGGTGTCCTTCCGCAACTTCCGTGCCGGGAGGGCGCTGGATTACCGCGAGGACATCGCGCGGTCCGGGCCCAGCGCCCTCAACTCCTCGATCGCGCCGGCGCTGGGGGAGCGCACGGACTACGTCACGGCGGGCGAGCAGTGGTCGGGCCGGGCTGAAGTACCCGGCGAGCAGCAGCAGTTCGCACCTGCGGTGACCTACCGTGCGGGGACGACGAGCAGCGTCCGGTGGTTCGGGCCCGTCCAGCGGCCCCGCCTGGGCAACGGCACCGCCCCGGTCCGCCAGGACGACACGCTGTACGTGTTCGTCCCCGGCTGGGGCGACTCCGGGAACGACCACCTCGGGGCGACCTACGGCAACTTCGGCGTCCGTAACATTGTCAAGCTGTACCAGGGCGACACACTCGTGAAGGAGACCAGCCGGTACCAGTACAGCATGACCGTCCCGGGCCTCGGCGTCGGCCCGCTCCCCTACCGTCTGGTGTCGGAGAACGACCGCGACACGTGGTCCGGCCCCTACTCCACGTCCACCCGCACCGAGTGGGGCTTCACCTCCCGCGCGGGCGCCGCGGGCGAGTCGGCGCAAACGCCGCTGATCCAGCTGGACTACGCGGTCGACACTGATGCCGCGGGCAGGACGGGACGCCACGCCGATCTGACGCTCACCGCGTCGCACCTGTCCGCCTCGACGGGGACCGCCGCCATCCGCACGGTGGGCCTGGAGGTCTCCTACGACGACGGCGCGACCTGGCACACCGCGCGGCTCCAGCACAGCGGCAACAGCTGGCGCACCCGGCTGGACGCGCCGCGTGCGGCGCGGTTCGTCACCCTGCGGGCCACCGCCCGCGACGCCAGGGGCAACAGCGTGGAGCAGAGCATCACCCGGGCCTTCGGCCTGAAGTGATCCCCTCGCCCGCACCCGGACGCGCATGACGGCGGGGGCGGGGCCGCACATCACGGCCCCGCCCCCGCCGTTCGCGCAGGCCCGCCCGGCGCCTCGATCGTCACGCAGTGGACGCGCGGAGGCGGTCCGCGGGGCCCCTCCCGCACACAATGTGGGTTTCTGTCGCGTCCCGCCGTCACGGTTGGAGGCGGGACGAGAGTGCCGCAACCCACGGTCAGTGGCCGCGCGGATCTGCGGCGTGGTCGTGTCCGCGGCGAGCCGGAAGCGCCAGGGCTGTGTGGTGTGGATCGAGGGAGCCGGCACGGCGGCGGAGACCAACGTCTCCAGGGTCCGGAAGTCGAGGACGGCGGAAGGCATCGCGGCTCATCCCCCTCACTTCGCTGAAGGGTTCCGCCGGTGTCGGCAGTTGCCCCAGCGTCCCCGCTGAGGGAGCGCCGGGACAGGTGCCGTCCGGCCCGTCGAGGGGTCCCGATGGGCCCGCCCCTCCTCACTTGGCCCGGTGCTCGCCCGCCTCCGGCTGCTCCAGATGGGAGGCGAGGACGGCGGCCTGGACCCGGCGCTGAACGCCCAGCTTGGCCAGGAGGCGGGAGATGTGGTTCTTGACGGTCTTCTCGGACAGGTAGAGCTTCTTGCCGATCTCGCGGTTGGTCAGTCCGTCGCCGATCAGCGCCAGGATGTCCCGCTCCCGCGGTGACAGGCTCGCCAGCTCGGACGGCACGGCAGGGGTCTCCGTCGGCTCGGCACGCAGTGAGCGCATCAGGCGCGACGTGGTCGCGGGGTCCAGCATCGACTGGCCGGATGCCACCGTGCGCACCGCCGAGACCAGGTCGGACCCCTTGATCTGCTTGAGGACGTAGCCGGAGGCGCCGGCCATGATCGCGTCGAGCAGGGCCTCCTCGTCGTCGAAAGAGGTCAGCATCAGACAGGCCAGCTCCGGCATCTGGCTGCGCAGCTCACGACAGACCGAGATGCCGTCGCCGTCCGGCAGCCGAACGTCGAGGACGGCGACGTCGGGGCGCAGCGCCGGGCCTCGTGCGAGTGCGTGGTCCACGGTGCCGGCGTCGCCGATCACCGTGATGTCCGGCTCGGCGTCGAGCAGGTCGGCCAAGCCGCGGCGGACGACCTCGTGGTCGTCCAGCAGGAACACCCGGATCGGGTTCTGCTCGGTGAAGGTGCGTGGCTCTGGCATGGTGACCCCTCGTTCCCCGGCGAAGGACAGACTGCGACCTGTCCGTGATTCCGATCATCACGCGCCGGGACCGAATGCACCAGGGCCGACCGGCCCTACTCGGGCAGGGGCAGCAGCGGTGTGAGGTCGAAGGCCACGTCCACGACGCCCTCGACGGCGCGGACCAGCCGGGCTGCCACCGGCACCAGCGAGGTGTCCCGGACCCGGCCGGTGAGCTTCACGACGCCGCCATGCACGTCCACGCCCACGTTGGAGGCCGGCGTGGGGAACAGGTAGGACACGACCTCGCGGCGTACCTCCTCGGCGATCTCCTCGTCGGTGCGGAGGAAGACCTTGAGCAGGTCGGCACGGCTGACGACGCCTTCGAGCAGGCCCACGGCGTCGACCACGGGGAGTCGCTTGACCTTCGCCCGGGCCATGGTCTGGGCGGCCTGGGCGAGCGTGGCGTCCGGGCGGACGGTGAGGGCAGGAGACGTCATGAGTTCCTCCGCGGTGACCGAGCCGGCCTTCGCCAGGTCGGACAGGCGGCGCAGTTGCGTGTACCGGTCGGGGTCGCTGTCGCGGAACTCCTCCTTGGGCAGCAGGTCCGCTTCGGAGACGACGCCGACGACCCGGCCCTCGCCCTCGATCACGGGCAGGGCGCTGATCTTCCAGTCCTGCATCAGCTGGACGATCTCCTTGAAGGTCGCCTTACGGCCGACCGCGGCGACCGTGTGGGTCATGACATCACTGACGATGTGCGGGGCGCCGTGCATAACCACTCCTTCGGTAACCGTTCGGCACCGGCTGGTTCAGATGAGGCTGCCGGCGCCGTAGGGGGCGTACAGGTCGAGCAGGCGGGTCCTGGTCGAGTGCAGACGGTGGGCGAGGACCTGGCCCACCCACCGGTTGACGTCCTGGCCCAGGGCCGGGTCGTCCTGGCACATGGACCGGACGGCCGTGGCGTCGAACTCGTAGGCCCGCACCGGTGTCATCGCCTCGGCGCCCATCTGCCAGGCGTGCGGAGGGAACAGCCAGGACCAGCCGACCAGGTCGTTGTGGCCGAGGCTCTCGACGACGGCCGCCCGACGGCCCGGCACGTGCATGTCGAGATCGACCCTGCCGGTGCGGATCACCCAGAAGCGGTCGGCGCGTCCGCCCTCCTCGAACAGACGAGTTCCCTGGGGGACGGAAACCTCCCGGGCGAAGCGCATGAGCCGCTCGCGGTGTTCGGCGGACAGCGAACGCAGCATGTTGGGGGTGGACGTGGCGTGCATGACATGCCTCCCTTGCGGGGCTGTGAACTTCCAAGGCCAGCGTGTGCCCGGCCCCTGACGAAGGGCATGGGCCATACGGTCCAGTGATCGGGCCATTCGGCGCCCATCGGTCGATTTCGGCACGCCGCAGAGGGGCATGCGCAGGCCTCGCGCGCCATCTCGCCTGTGTCCACGACGAGTTGGGGCTGCACGGACCTCCCGCACCGGGACCTTCGGCACCACTGCGGGCCCCGTGTGGCCACTGCCCCGATCCGGCGTGACGCAGAAGCATCGTCCACGGATCGACTCATCCGCAGCGACATGCACAAGGAGCACAGCCATGCCCAGGACTTCAGCGACCGGTGACCGGGCGGCGCCCGAGCCGAAGGCGGCACTCGGTCTCCCGGCCGCGTCCGCTCTCGTCATCGGCAGCATCATCGGCACCGGGATCTTCGCCCTCCCCTCAGCCCTCGCCCCGTACGGGCCGGTCTCGCTGGTCGCGTTCGTCGTCGTGACGCTGGGCGCGCTGGCGCTCGCGCTGACGTTCGGGGCGCTGTCGAAGCGGGTTCCGGCCAGCGGCGGGCCGTACGTCTACGCCCGGGAGGCCTTCGGCGAGTTCGCCGGATTCCTCAACGCGTGGTCGTACTGGATCACCGCGTGGGCCGGCAACGCTGCGATCGCCGTGGCGTGGGTCGGCTACGTCGAGGTGTTCGTCAACACGGGGCACCAGACATGGATCTCCATGAGCATCGCCCTCGGCGGGCTCTGGGCGGCGGCCGCGATCAACCTCACCGGCGTCCGCAACATCGGCGCGTTCCAGGTGGTCACCACCGTGCTGAAGTTCGTGCCGCTCGTCTTCATGGCCACCATCGGGCTCTTCTTCATCGACCCGGACAACTTCGGGGCCTTCAACGCCAGCGGCCGGTCGGCGCTCGGCGCGATCTCCGCCGCGGCCGCCATCGCCCTGTTCAGCTACCTCGGTCTTGAGGCCGCCTCGGTGGTCGCCGGCCGGGTGCGCGAGCCGAAGCGCAACGTGCCCCGCGCCACCGTCTACGGCACGCTCGTGTGCGCCGTCATCTACATACTGGGCACGCTCGCGGTGTTCGGAACCGTCTCGCACGGCGCGCTCGGCGACACCGTCGCGCCCTTCACCGACGCCGCGAACAACATCTTCGGCGGCGCCTGGGCAGGCGACGTCGTGGCCGCCGCCGCGATCATCTCGGGCATCGGCGCCCTCAACGGCTGGACCATGCTGTGCGCCGAGATGCCGTACGCCGCCGCCCGCGACGGGCTCTTCCCCGACGCCTTCGCGAAGCTGCGCGGACACAGCGGCGTCCCGGTCTTCGGCATCGTCGCCTCCACCGTGCTGGCCTCACTGATCACCGTGTTCAGCTACACCCGCTTCGAGGACGTGTTCACGAAGATCGTGCTGCTGAGCGTGCTCACCGCGGTGGTCCCCTACCTGTTCTCCGCCGCCGCCCAGCTGTACTGGCTGCTGGTGCGCGGCCGGGAGACCCTGAGCCGCCGCCGCCTCGCCCGTGACGTCACCGTCGCCGCTCTGGCGCTGGCCTTCTCCTACTGGTCGATCCAGGGCAGCGGCTACCAGACGGTCTACTACGGACTGTTCGTGCTGCTGCTCGGCGTGCCGGTCTACGTGTGGCTGAAGCGGGGCCAGGGCCGGTACGGCGACGACCCGGTCGCGGCGATCCCCGCAGCCCGCGCTCCAGGCGAGGAGCGTGCCCCGGAGACGCCGGCACCGCCCAAGCGCCTCTCCCGCGGACCGGACACCAACCGTGTCGGGGGCCCGCGCAAGCGCGACGCCCACCGCCGCCAGGACTGACCACCCCCTCACGATCGAGGAAACCACGCCATGAACACGTTCCACGTCGACTCCGAGGTCGGCCGCCTGCGCCAGGTGATCCTGCACCGCCCCGGCATCGAACTCTCCCGCCTCACCCCGCGCAACGTCGACGCCCTCCTCTTCGACGACATCCTGTGGGCCAAGCGCGCCCGGGAGGAACACGACGCCTTCGCCCAGGTGCTGCGCGACCACGGCACCCGCGTCCACTACTTCGCCGACCTGCTCGCCCAGGCCCTCGACGGAGACGAGGCCCGTGACTGGCTGCTCGACCGGGTGATCACCCCGGCCACCGTCGGGCCGGCGCTGATCGACCCGGTGCGCGAACTGTGCGCCCAGCTGGACGGGGAGACCCTCGCCGGACACCTCATCGGCGGGCTCCTCAAGAGCGACCTGCCGCTCGCTGCCCCGCACAGCCTGGTCTGGAACGCGCTGGACGCGGACGACTTCGCGCTCGCCCCGCTGCCCAACCATCTCTTTCCGCGCGACAACTCCTGCTGGGTGTACGACCGTTTGTCGGTGAACCCGATGGCCAAGACGGCCCGGCGGCGCGAGAGCCTGCACGCCGAGGCCGTCTACCGCTTCCACCCGATGTTCGCCGGCGTCGCCCCGGCGCCGATCCTCGACGGCTCGGTGGGCACCCTGGAAGGCGGTGACGTCCACGTCCTGGGCAACGGCGCCGTCATGGTCGGCGTGGGGGAGCGCACCACCGCGCAGGCGGTGGAGAACCTGGCCGCCCGGCTGTTCGCCGAGGGCACGGCGCAGCGGCTCGTCGCCGTCCAACTCCCGGCGGCTCGGGCCTACATGCATCTCGACACCGTGCTGACCATGGTCGACCGCGACACCTTCGTCATCTACCCGGGCCTGGCCGACTCCCTGCGCTCCTGGACGCTTCTGCCCAGCGGCACCCGCGAGTGCGGCTTCGACGTCGCCCCGAACTCCGACCTGGCCACCGCACTCGCCGAGGCCCTCGACCTCGACAAGGTCCGGATGCTCTCCGCCCCGCAGGACATCCGCAACGCCGAGCGCGAACAGTGGGACGACGGCAGCAACTTCCTCGCCCTCGCCCCCGGCGTGATCGTCGGCTACGAGCGCAACGTCACCACCAACACCTACCTGCGCAAGCAGGGCATCGAGATCGTCACCATCGCCGGCGCCGAACTCGGCCGCGGACGCGGCGGACCGCGCTGCATGAGCTGCCCCATCGAACGCGACCCGGCCGCCTGAACCTCAGCCTGACCCCCAGGGGGGAACCACCATGACCATCGACCTGCGCGGCCGCTCCTACCTGAGCGAACTCGACTTCACCGCCGCCGAGATCCACCACCTCCTGAGCCTGGCCGCCGCCCTCAAGGCCGCCAAGCGCGCCGGCGCCGAGCAGCCCCGGCTGACCGGCCGGAACCTCGCGCTGATCTTCGAGAAGACCTCCACCCGCACCCGCTGCGCCTTCGAGGTCGCCGCCGCCGACCAGGGGGCCGCCACCACCTACCTGGGCCCCGGAGACACCCACATCGGAGCCAAGGAGTCCATTGCCGACACCGCCCGCGTGCTGGGCCGCATGTTCGACGCCATCGAATACCGGGGCTCGGACCAGTCGCTGGTCACCGAGCTCGCCGTCCACTCCGGCGTCCCCGTCTACAACGGCCTGACCGACACCGCGCACCCCACCCAGAGCCTGTGCGACGTCCTCACCATGCACGAGCACAGCCTCAAGCCCGTGCCCGACATCGCCTACTGCTACCTCGGCGACGCGCGCAACAACATGGGCAGCTCGCTGCTGTCGATGGGCGCCCTGCTCGGCATGGACGTGCGCATCGCCGCTCCCGCCCGGCTGTGGCCCGACCCCGCGCTGGTCACCACCTGCCGGGAGGCGGCCGAGCGCAGCGGCGCCCGGATCCTGCTCACCGAGGACGTCGAGACCGCCGTACGCGGCGCCGACTTCCTGCACACCGACGTCTGGGTCTCCATGGGCGAGGCCGCCGACACCTGGAGGGAGCGGATCGAGCTGCTGCTGCCGTACCAGGTCAACGACAAGACGCTCGCCGCCACCGGCAACCCGGACGTGAAGTTCATGCACTGCCTGCCGGCCCTGCACGACCGCCGCACCCGCCTCGGCCGTGACCTCTTCGACCGCTACGGCCTGGACGGACTCGAAGTCACCGACGACGTCTTCTCCTCGCCCGCGTCGATCGTCTTCGACCAGGCCGAGAACCGACTGCACACCATCAAGGCCGTACTCGTCGCCACCCTGGAGGACTGAAGCCATGCGCATCGTCGTCGCCCTCGGCGGCAACGCCCTGCTCCACCGCGGTGAACGCCCCGACGCCGCCGTCCAGCAGGCCAACATCGACCGGGTCGCCACCGCCCTGGCCGCTCTGGCCCACGAGCACGAGATCGTCCTCACCCACGGCAACGGCCCCCAGATCGGCCTGCTCGCCATGGAGAGTGCGAGCGACCCGGCCCTCAGCGCCCCCTACCCCCTCCATCTGCTCGGCGCCCAGACCCAGGGCATGATCGGCTCCCTGCTGGCCTGCACGCTGCACGACGCCCTGCCCGGCCGCCACATCGCCACCCTCGTCACCCACACCCTCGTACGGGCCGACGACCCTGCGTTCGCCCGGCCCACCAAGTTCGTCGGCCAGGTCTACTCCCGGGACACGGCCCGCTCTCTCGCCCGCGAGCGCGGCTGGCACATCGCGCAGGACACCACCGGCTGGCGCCGTGTCGTCCCCTCCCCGGCGCCGGAACACATCCTGGAGACCGACACCGTCCACGAACTGCTGAACAGCGGCACCCTCGTGATCTGTGCGGGCGGCGGAGGCGTGCCCGTCACCGCGGACGACGACACCGGCGCGCTGACCGGCGTCGAGGCCGTCGTCGACAAGGACCTCACGGCAGCCCTGCTCGCCGAGGATCTGAAGGCCGACTTCCTGCTCATCCTCACCGACGTCCCGTGCGTGTACGAGGACTACGGGACCCCCGCTCAGCAGCCCGTCCTCGACGCCACCCCCGCCGAACTACGCCGCAAGGGTTTCCCCGAGGGCTCGATGGGGCCGAAGACCGAGGGTGCCGCCCGGTTCGTCGAGCGAACCGGAGGGCTTGCCGCCATCGGGGCGCTGGACGCGGCGTACGAGATCGTGCACGGCCGCTCGGGCACCCTGATCCGCCCCGACCTCGCGGCCGGCTGACGGGCGGGAGCGGCGAGCGACTGGGCCGTCCGGCCCCCGGTGCCGGGGGCCGGACGGCTCGCCCGTGTGCGCTGTCCGGCACCTCCCCGTGACGATCACGAACGACAAGCATCGAAGTGCAGGACACGAACCGAGGAGAGGAACGGCGATGACCGCAACCGTGACAGTCGGCGACCGGGTCACCGCGCCCTGGCGAGGCTTCGCCGGGACCCGCTGGCGCGAGCTGGTCGACGTGCGCGACTTCATCCAGTCCAACTACACCCCGTACCAGGGAGACGCGTCCTTCCTGACCGGTCCCACGGACCGCACCCGGGCCGTCTGGGCGAAGGTCAGCTCGCTGTTCCCGGAGGAGCGGGCGCGCGGCATCCTCGACGTGGACACGGCGACGCCGTCGACGATCACCTCGCACGCCCCCGGCTGGATCGACCGGGGCCGCGAACTGATCGTCGGCCTGCAGACCGACGCCCCGCTGAAGCGGGCGATCATGCCGAACGGCGGTCTGCGCATGGTGGAGAACGGCCTCAAGGCGTACGGATACGACGCCGACCCGTTCGTGACGAAGGTCTTCGGGACCTACCGCAAGACCCACAACGACGGTGTCTTCGACGCCTACACGCCCGAGATGCGGACCGCCCGCAAGGTGGGCATCATCACCGGGCTGCCCGACGCCTACGGCCGCGGCCGGATCATCGGCGACTACCGCCGCGTCGCCCTGTACGGCACCGACCGGCTGATCGGGGCCAAGCGCGCCGAGCGCGCCCGGCTGGACGCCGAGCCGTCCACCGAGCACGTCATCCGCGACCGCGAGGAACTCGCCGAGCAGATCAAGGCGTTGGGCGAGCTGACCCGCATGGCGGCGACCTACGGCTGCGACGTCTCCCGGCCCGCGGACACCGCGCACGAAGCCGTTCAGTGGCTCTACCTGGGCTATCTCGCCGCGGTGAAGGAGCAGAACGGCGCCGCGATGTCGCTGGGCCGCACCTCGACCTTCCTCGACGTCTACCTCCAGCGGGACCTGGACGAGGGGACCATCGACGAGTCCCGCGCGCAGGAGCTGATCGACGACTTCGTGATCAAGCTGCGGATCGTCCGGTTCCTGCGCACCCCCGAGTACGACGCCCTGTTCTCCGGCGACCCCACCTGGGTCACCGAGTCGATCGGCGGCATCGGCGACGACGGCCGCCCGCTGGTCACCCGCACCTCCTTCCGCTTCCTCCGGACCCTCTACAACCTCGGGCCCGCCCCCGAACCCAACCTCACCGTCCTGTGGTCGCCCCGGCTGCCCGCCGGCTTCAAGGAGTTCTGCGCCCAGGTGTCCATCGACACCAGCGCCGTCCAGTACGAGTCCGACGACCTGATCCGGCCCCGGGGCGGCGACGACACCGCGATCGCCTGCTGCGTCTCCGCGATGGCGGTGGGCAAGGAGATGCAGTTCTTCGGCGCCCGGGTGAACCTGGCGAAGGCGCTGCTGTACGCCGTCAACGGCGGCCGGGACGAGATGACCGGCGACCAGGTCACCCCCGAGGCGCCCCCGCTGACGGGCGAGTACCTGGACTACGAGGAACTGTCGGCGGCCTACGACCGCGTCCTGGACTGGCTCGCGGAGACGTACGTCAACACGCTCAACGTCATCCACTACATGCACGACAAGTACGCCTACGAGCGCATCGAGATGGCGCTGCACGACCACCCCGTGCACCGCTTCATGGCCTGCGGCATCGCGGGACTGTCCGTCGCGGCGGACAGCCTGTCGGCGGTGAGGTACGCCCGGGTGAAGGTCTTCCGGGACGCGACCGGCCTGGCCGTCGACTTCCTCACCGAGGGCGAGTTCCCTGCCTACGGCAACAACGACGACCGCGCCGACAGCATCGCCGTCGGCCTGGTGGAGACCTTCATGGCCAAGGTCCGCCGACACCCCGCCTACCGGGACGCCGAGCACACCCAGTCGGTGCTGACCATCACCTCGAACGTCGTCTACAGCAAGCACACCGGCAACACCCCCGACGGGCGCCGGGCCGGACAGCCCTTCGCCCCCGGCGCCAACCCGATGAACGGCCGGGACCGCCACGGCGTGGCCGCCTCCGCGCTCTCGGTCGCCAAACTGCCGTACGAGCAGGCCCGCGACGGCATCTCGCTGACCACGACCATCACCCCGGAGGGGCTGGGGCACGCCCCCGAGGAGCGTGCGGGCCACCTGGTGGGCATCCTCGACGGCTACACGGGCGCCGGCGGCTTCCACATGAACGTCAACGTGCTCGACCGGGCCACCTCGAGGACGCGATGGAGCACCCGGAGAAGTACCCGGAGCTGACCATCCGCGTCTCGGGGTACGCCGTCAACTTCGTCCGCCTGACCCGCGAGCAGCAGCTCGACGTGATCAGCCGCACCTTCCACGGATCGCTGTGACGACCATGACCACCGGCCGGATCCACTCCTGGGACCTGTCCACCGGCGTGGACGGTCCCGGGACCCGGTTCGTCCTCTTCGTCTCCGGCTGCCCCCTGCGCTGTCTGTACTGCGCCAACCCCGACACCTGGCACATGCGGGACGGCCGGGAGGCGACGGTGGACGAGGTGATGACGGAGATCGAGAAGTACCGCGCCTTCGTCACCACGGCCGGGGGAGGGGTGACGATCACCGGGGGAGAGCCCCTGCTGCAGCCCGCCTTCACGGGCGAGGTGCTGCGCCGCTGCAAGGAGGCCGGACTGCACACCGCGCTGGACACGTCCGGCTTCCTCGGCACCCGCGCCACCGACGAACTCCTCGCCGACACGGACCTGGTCCTGCTGGACATCAAGGCCTTCGACGTCGGCGCCTACCGGAAGCTGACCGGCGGCCGCCTCGCCCCCACCCTCACGTTCGCGACCCGTCTGGACCGCCTCGGCGTCCCGGTGTGGATCCGCTATGTGCTGGTCCCCGGCTGGACCGACGATCCGCGGTGCGTGGACGCCCTGGCAGGCTTCGTCGCGGGGCTCGGCACGGTCGAACGGGTCGAGGTGCTGCCGTTCCACAAGCTCGGCGCCTCCAAGTACGAGGCTCTCGGCATCCCCTTCCCGCTGCGGGACACCCCGGTTCCCGACCCGGCCCTGACCGAGAGCGTCCGCGATCGCTTCAGGGAGCAGGGCGTACCCGCCTACTGACCGCCGGGCCGACCGCCGACCGGGTGAGGGGCGGTATGCACGGCGCTGCCGTTCACCCCTGAGCCCTGAGCGTCGGTGGCCGAGTAGCGCGACGAGGCCGGTCGCCGGTCGCCAGAGCCGTGCGCGAGCCCGCGTACCCCACCTTCCGCATGCGGCCCAACGGCTCTTGAGAGCAGGGCCGTTCGGCCCCGTGGTCACGGACCTTCGGCATCCGTCGCCGACCGGCGCGCGCGGCCAGAGTGAGTGGTGTCAGGCACCGACCCGACCGCCTTCGAAGGGAACCACGACCATGGCCGTGCACGAGCACCCGCACCGGAGCTCCGGCTTCCACCTGCCGTCGCTGCGCAGGAACCGGAACGCCTCCGCATCCGAGTCGGCAGTGTCGGCAGGCACCGACACGCACACCGCGCGGGCCTACGCCTTCGCGTCCCTGCGCCTGCTCACGGGGTTCGTCTTCCTGTGGGCGTTCCTCGACAAGACCTTCGGCTTCGGCTATGCCACCCCGTCCGGCAAGGGCTGGATCGACGGCGGCTCGCCGACGAAGGGCTTCCTCGGCTCCGTCGCCGTCGGACCGATGGAGTCCACCTTCCATTCCTGGGCCGGCGACCCGTGGGCGAACTGGCTGTTCATGCTCGGTCTGCTCGGCATCGGCCTCGCCCTCGTCGCGGGGGTCGCGCTGCGGATCGCCGCCGTCGCGGGCACCGCGATGATGGCGCTGATGTGGATCGCCGAGTGGCCGCCGGCCAAGCACCTCTCGGACGGCTCGGCGAGCATGTCGACGAACCCGTTCGTCGACTACCACCTGATCTACGCCGTCGCCCTGATCGTGCTGGCCGCTGCCGCCGCCGGCGACACCCTGGGCGCGGGCCGGCTCTGGGCCAGGCTGCCGTTCGTCCGCGACCACAGCTGGCTGCGCTGAGCACCGACGGCGCGGTGGGCCCGTCACCCGGCCCACCGCGCCGAGCCGGGCAGGGGGGCCGGGGGCCCCCATACCGGCCCACTGGGCCCGGCACGAGGGACCCCCCCAAGACGATTGTGTTAA
>NZ_JBFAKW010000153.1:0-21938 GCF_040655955.1 Streptomyces sp. NPDC050263
CTCGTACTGGACGTACTTGGGCTTTCGGCCGGTGCGGCGAGAGTGCGTGCCGGGCGTCGCGACGGGGCGAACGTTGCCTGCCGCGGCACTAGCTCGGGTCGGTGTCGATGATCCCGGTCCGGTCCGTCTTGCTGATCAGGGCCGGGCGCAGCGCGCTGATGACGTCCTGGACGGTGACGGCGGTCTTCTGGCCGGTGCCGCGGGTGATCAGGACGCCGTCGAAGGCGTTCCCGTACAGCTCCTTCAGGGCGGCCTGGTCGTAGCTCTCCACCAGCTTGCCGTCAACGGCCTTGACCCCGAGGAACTTCCACAGGGAGTTCTTGGGGCTCATCGGCACGGAGTGCAGCGGGTCGGTCTCGACCGTGACCCTGTCGGACATCGCCGGTTCGGCGAACTCCTTCATCATCCGGTCGACCTCGGCGTCGGTGATCGTCGGCTGCTTGGCCGTGGTCGGGACCTTGACCGGGGTGGTCGTGCCCGTCTCGACCTGGGCGCGGTAGGCCGCCACGACGGAATCCGCGGCCTTCGCCGCGTCGATGCCCTTGCCCGCCTTGCCGTAGACGGCGACGGCCTTGCCGGACTCGAACTTGATCGTGCCCTCGGCGGCCGAGCCGGAGCCGCCCGCGGCGGTCGTCAGAGCCGCCTGGAGCTTCTCCTCGTCGACCGGCAGCTGGGGCTCGACCTCACGGTGCTGCCCGAACAGCGAGCCGATCACGGAGACCGGGTTGTAGTCGCTCTTGGCGGCGGCGTCGACCGTGGCCGACACGTCGAACTGCAGGCCCGCCTGGTCCGGCTTGAGGGTGACGGTGGTGCCGTCGACGGACAGCTTCAGCGCCGCGACGGCCCGCTTCTCGAAGGCGTCGTCGAGCTTCTTCACGGCGTCGTCGCGGGTGCCGCCGCCGATGTCCACGCCGTACACGGTGGTGCCCTTGGGCACGTCGGAGTGGTTCATCAGCAGGCCGGCGCCGTAGAGGCCGATCCCCGCGACGACCACCAGGCCGCCCAGCAGGGGGGCCTTGCTGCGGCCCTTCTTCTTTTTCTTCTTCTTGGAGTCGCCCGCGGCCGGGCTCGGCCTGACCTGCTCCGACCCGTGCGGCGGGGTGCCGGGCCCGTCGGTGCGTGCGGGGCCCGGCGGGACGGATCCGCCCGGCCCGGGCCGGCCCCCGGCGGGCACGACGGGGATGCCGCTGGTGACGGTGTGCCCGGAGACGTTGTCGACGGGCCGTCCGCCGTAGCCGCCCGCGGCCGGTTCGGGGGCGGGCTTCTGCGGGGTGAGGATCGCGGTGTCGTCGCTCAGACCGCCGCCGGGGAGACGACCGGTGCCGGGGGCGGCGCCGGGACCGGCTCCGGGACCGGCGGAACGCGGGCCGCCGGGCGGGCGGGTCGCGGCGGGGGCGCCGGCCATCGGGGGCACCATCGGGCCGTCGCCGGTGACCGGGCCGCCGGTCGGGCCCGCGGGGCCGCCCTGGGGGCCGCCCTGGGGGCCGCCTCGGCCGCCGGGGCCGCCGGGCCCGTCCGGACCGTTGAAGTCGTAGGAGCCGCCGTAGCCGGGCAGGCCGTTCGGACCGCTCTGGCCCTGCGGGCCGCCGCCCTGCCCGTTCGGGCCGTACTGGCCGTTCTGGCCGTACTGGCCGTTCTGGCCGTTCTGGCCGTTCTGGCCCGGCCGGCCGTTCTGGGCGGTGTCGGAGAAGTACGGCAGGTTGTCACGGCGCGGTTCGGCGGGACCGCCGCCGCCCTGGCCCTGACCCGGCCCCTGGGGCTGGCCGGGGCCTTGCTGCCCCTGACGGCCCTGACCCTGGCCCTGACCCGGTGTCCGGCCCGGGCGGGAGCCGTTGCCGAGCGGGCCTGCGGCCAGCGCCTCGGTCACGTCGAAGGAGCCGGTGCCGCCGCCGTGCCCCGGGGCCACGGGACCACCGGTGGCTCCGCCGGGGAGCCCCGCACCGTTGGTGCCGCCGGGGCGGGGACCGCCCGACATGCTCATGGAGCCGACCACGCCGCCGGGACGCCCGGCGCCCGGCCGCGCGCCACCGGACGCGCCGGCACCCGAACCGGCCGCGGTTCCGGCGGCCGGGCCGCTCGCGGACGGCGCACCCGCCCCGGCGGCCGAACCGCCGGGGATTCCGGCCCCGTTGGTGGAACCGCCGCCCTGACCGCCCTTGCCCGCCGAGGACTTGCGAGGCGCGAACCAGTCGCTTTTCTTCTCCTCCGCGGAGGGCGCGGGTTCGCCGGGCAGCCTGAACGAGCCGGTCTCCGACGAGTCCGAGCCGGCGGCGCCCGCAGCTGCCGTCGGCGCCGCGTCGGCGCCGGTGTCGGCTCGGGGGTTGCCGCCCGGGCCGGGGCTGTCGTCGCCCGTGCTCTCGGCGTCGGCCACGGGGGTGCGCACGACGACCGGCGGAATGGGCCGCGATCCGGGGATGTTGATGCGGATCCGGGTCGTCAGCGTGGTCTCGGTCTTGCGTTCCTCCGGCCGCGCGGCCGAACGGCCCGCGTCCGTACCGCCGTCGGACACCACAGGGGTGCCGTACGGCGGCGTGCCCGAGGGGTATGCGGCTCCGCCGCGCCCGTTGGGCCCGGAGGACGGACTGTCAGTTTCACGACTCAAGGCAGGTTCTCCAGGTTGGCTCCGCCGCCCGCCGCGGCCTCACGGGCAGCTCGGCGGCGCGCACCACCATACTGGCCACTTCTGGCCCGTATCCCACGACCGTCAGGGAAACCCACACGGGACTCCCACCGGTACGCCAGGGTGAAGTGGTACGTCACTTGCCAAGTCGGACGTCGTCGCCGACCGGTTGCCGCCCCAAACCAATGGTGGCGCAGATCACAGCAAGTGCCATGCCGCCGAGCAGGAAGAGGTAGGAGCCGCCTCCCGCGCCGAACAGGAAATCGCCCTCGGGACGGCCCGCGGTGCTCAGGATGACGGAGATCATCCAGCCGGCGGCCGGCGCGACGGCTCCGGCGCGGCTGTCGAGGGCCCGCGCCCCGCCGATGAACAGCCCGGCCGCGCCGACGAGCGCGAGGAGCAGTCCGCCCGGGAACCAGGCGGCCTGGACGAGCGCTCCGGCGACTCCGGTGACCGCGCCGAGCAGCAGAAGTCCCACGTAGGCGACGGCTCGTCCGGCGGGGGGCATCTGGAGCGGCTGGGCGAGCATCGAGCCACGGTCGGACATCAGGCCACCTCCGCGTCGATACCGGCGAACAGGTCGGTCGCCCTCTTGTCCGCCTCGTCCGCGGACTCGCCGAGGACGAGTTCGTAGTACTCGGTGGCGAAGAGTGGCTGGGCGAGTTCGTTCGACAGGGCGAAGAACCGCTCGTCGGGGGCGACCTCGATCTGGGTGGCGTGCGCGCGCATCGCGGCCGCCTTGGCGCTCGCGTACGCGGCGGTGGCCTCGATCTCGGCGGTGACGCGGTCGTCGTCCACGACACCCGGTACGTCGGCGACGGCGGCGCTCTCGGCGAAGGGCAGCTCCGCAAGCTCTTCCCGCAGCCGTGCGAAGGCGGCCTCGGCGACGGAGCGCGGGACGCGGTTCCAGTACACCTTCGGGACGCGCCACCCGGCGTCCTCGGCCAGCTCCACCGCCCGCATGGCGACGCGGTGGGCCTGGATGTGGTCGGGGTGGCCGTAGCCGCCGTGTTCGTCGTAGGTGACGAGCACCTGGGGGCACACCTCGAGGATCACCTCGGCGAGGGACGCGGCGGCTTCGTCGACGTCGGCCTGCCAGAAGCAGGCGGGGTCGTCGTTGTCGGGTAGGCCCATCATCCCGGAGTCGCCGTAGCGGCCGGCGCCGCCGAGCAGGCGGAAGTCCCGCACGCCGAGTTCGGCCATGGCGGCGGCGAGTTCACGCCGCCGGCGCTCCCCCAGCGCGGCGCCGGTCAGATGCCGCAGCTCCGGCGGGATGACCTCGCCGCGCTCGCCGAGGGTGCAGGTGACCAGGGTCACGTGAGCGCCCTCGGCCGCGTACCGCGCCATGGTCGCGCCGTTGTTGATCGACTCGTCGTCCGGGTGCGCGTGCACCAGCAACAGACGCCGGCCGGGCAGTTCCGTCATGGGGCCACCTTACGAGGCGGCCGACGCCACCGGCCCACCTCCCGGCCCGGCCGCCGCTCCTGCTCACTCCTGCTCATCGAGCACATGGGCGATGGCGAGCGCAATGCGCTCGATCCAGTCGATGGCGTCGTTCACGGCGGCCTCGTCGATGGGGCGGCGCTGCTTGAGATCGCCGTCGATCAGGTCTGCGTCGTGCGCGATCTTGTTGCGCCGTTTCGTGATTTCCAGATAGCGACTGCGAAGGGTCTTCTCGTTCAGCGAGGTGCGCCCTTGGAAGAACGTAAGAGGCCGCCCGGAGGTAGCCGACGGCTTCCGGTCCTTCGGCCGGGTTCCGGATCACATCCGTCCGGGTGGGGAGCCGCCGGGCCTGGCATCGGCGCGGGCGCGACGGCTCCCGGCCGGGCTCAGGCCTCGCCGTGCGGCTCCGTGAAGACGTCTTCGGCGGAGGCGACCGTGACAGCACGGGAGAGCCATTGGCGCAGGAGGTCCCGGTCGTCACAGTCGGTGACACGTTCGCGGACCTCGTCCGGCACGTCGAAGCCGCGCTGCTCCAGGACGAGCAGGATGGCCTCCGCCTGGCCCTGAGCGCGGCCCTGAGCGCGGCCCTGAGCGCGGCCCTCGTCCCGGATCTCTTCGGAGATGGACGACTTGTAGAAGGAAAGGTCCACGGCCACCAGGTTCCTCCAGAATTGTGCGGCCTGACGCACACTGTCCAGGCCTTGTGCGGTGAGTTCGACAATGGGGTCGGCGACGATTTCGGGCACGTCCCGCAGAGCGGTGGACAGGGCCTTCAGTATCCCACCGATGTCCGAATGCTTCGCGTGGGTGATGGCGGACAGAGCCGCGAGCGCCAGGTCGGCACCCGCTTCGTCCGGATCGGTGATGACAGGCATGTTGTGCGGACCGGCCACGACCGGGCGCAGGGTAAGGACGGGCCACCACCGCGGACCAATGGCCACGGGCTGGGTGGCCCACTCCGCTGTGGCCCGGTCCTGGCATACGACCAGCAGCAGAGGCGGAATCTTGTACTTCGTATAGAGGAAGGACAGGTAGTAGGCCCAGCTGGCAGGCTTGTTCGAATCCTTCGCGCTTTGCGCCTCGACGGCGAGGAGCATCGGCTCGTGGCCGTCAAAACGCAGCAGCGTGTCGACTCGGCGTTCAACGGGCTGAATCTCGGTGAGATCGGTCGGCAGGACGGTCACGGATGCGGGCTGGACGAACGGTAGGCCGAGGACCTTGGAGACACCGGAGAAGAGGCTGGGACACTCCTGGAAGATGCGGTGCATCGCCTCGTGGGACGCGTTGACCATGCGGTTCCTTTGCTTGTGGGGTCTTCAGAGCGCCGCCGACTGCTCCGTGCAGTCGCGGCACCGTGCGCCCGGCTCGGGCGATCGGATGCCGCGGTCGCAGCCGTCGCAGTTTCGGAGGGGGTGGCGGGGGTCCGGTGGGGTGGCCGGGGCCCGGTAGGGGGGCAGGGGCGGGAGTTGGGCGGTGAGGCGGTGGGCGAGGAGGGCGGCCGGGCGGCGTAGGGGGTCGTCCGGGAGGTCTGCGGTGAGGGCGTGGCGTACGGCTGTGGGGGTGATCTCGCGTTCCAGCCAGGCGGCCACGCCGGGTGCGAGGTGCTCGGTGTCGGTGGCGGAGAGGAGGAGGCGGGGGTCGTGGCGGCGGAGGCCGGCGAGGAGGTCGGTGGCCGTCTGGAGGAGGGCGGGGTGGGCGTACGCCGGTTTCGGCACCGGGGGGAGTGCCTTGCGGGGCGTGGCCGGGCGCTTCCTGGGGGCTTGGTCGGCTGCGTGGTCTGCTGCCGGGCGGCGGTCGGGGTGGCCGCGGTCGTGGTGGCCGGGGCGGTTGCAGGAGATCGTGCGGGTGGTGACGCGGCCGTCGGGGCTGCGTCTGCGTTCGCGGCGCAGGTAGCCGTGGGTCTCCAGTTCGCGCAGGGCGGCGGCGATCCGGGTCGCGCCCTCGGGAAAGCGGGCAGCGAGGGTCTTGATGTCGACGCGGACGCCCTTGGGCAGCGACTGGAGGTGCACGGCCAGGCCGATCGCCAGCAGTGACAGCTCCCGGTGCTGGGCGAGGTGGTTGCCGATCACGGTGAAGCGTTCGGTGTGGCGGGCGTTCTCGTGGGTGAGTCCTGCCGCGTGGGGGTGGTTTTTGCCCGGGATGCGGGACTCGGCGCACGGGGGCGCGCTAGGGTTTTCTGTATCCATCAGGAAGTTTGAGCCTTCCTCGGTGGTCAGGCCCTCGCATTGGGATTGCCGTCCCGGCGGGGGCCGTCGCATGTCTGCGGTGGTGTTGCGCCGAGCGTAGGGCAGACAACCCAGCCCGAATCCACCTGAGTTGGCACATTCACCCGCGGGAGTGAGTTTGCGCGGCGGGCGGGAGGGGTGGGGCTTGGTGAGGTTCTTTCTCGTCGTCATGTGTCTTGGAAAGAGCGCCACTCGGACCGAAGCATGGGTTTCCAGGTTCCGGTTTCGGTGATGCACGGGGTTCGCCGCTCGGGGAGGATGTCTGCCATGCCGAAGACCACTCAACTGCGCACGTACACCGTCCGGGACGGCTTGCTCGACGAGTGGGTGGAGCGCTGGCGGAGCGAAATTGTCCCGCTCCGACTGGAGTTGGGATTCACGAGGCCAGGGTGACGACCCCCTCGAACTGGTCGACCACGAGGAGTGTCCGCCGGAACCGCCCACCGCGCAGCCGCGACAGCTCGAACATCTGCTGGAGGTGAAGCGGTTGCCGAACGTCAGGCTTCAGGTGATGCCGACAGCGTCCGAGGCCCACCCCGGGATGAGCGGAAGGATCGATGTGCTGGGGTTCGCGGACGGCACAGCGGTGGGCCGCTCCGACGGCGCATACAACGGCCGACTGATCTCAGATCCGAAACACCTACGGATCCTTGAGCTGAGGTACGGCACCATCCGGGCTCAGGCTCTTCCGCCTCGGGAGTCGCTGGCCTTTATCGAGCAACTGCTGGGAGAAACATGATGCAGGACCTGGTGTGGTTCAAGAGCAGCTACAGCGACGGTCCCGACGGCGACTCCTGCATCGAGATCGCCACCACCCCAGCCACGGTCCACGTACGTGACTCCAAGCACACCGCCAGCCCCCGCCTCCAGCTCTCGCCGAAGGCCTGGGCCGACTTCGTGCCGTACGCGTCCCAGGGCTGAGCGGGGGCTACTCGACCTCGGCCTCCGGTACGTCGACCTCGCCGCCCAGGGAGCGGGCGATGGCCGTGAACTCGTTCAGAGCGGCCTGGAGGTCGCGGACGATCTCCTCGGCGATCGCCTCGGGCGACAGACCGCTGTCGGCGTCGTCGAGGGCGGGGTCCTTCATCCATGTGATGTCGAGGGCGAGCTCCGGTCAGTCGCCCACCGGAGCCTTCACACCGACGCCCGTCAGAACTTGATGCTGCCGATCATGCTCGCCACGCTCGTGGTCAGATCGCTGATCGTGGGTGCGATCGTCGAGGACGCGAGATAGAAGCCGAGCAGGATGCAGACGACAGCGTGACCGCCCTTCAGTCCTGACTTCTTGATCAACAAGAAGACGATGATCGCCAGCAGCACCACCGCCGAAATCGAGAGTGCCACGGCGGCTCACCTCCAAGAACCCGGGAACGTGGGGGCAAAAACAGAGCGAGGTAATTTGTAAGTCCATACAACTGCCAGCAGGTTCATACCCACAGTGCGCTAGTGATCATAACTATCAGTGCGTGCGCATCTCTCGGCGCACGGCCGCACAAGGGGGCGCATGGCCAATATGGTCGGCCCATGACGACCGAGTCCGACTCCTTCCCCCGCAGGCACGCGCGCACCCAGCGTTTCACCCTGGGCGCGCCGCGTTCGTTCACGGTGGCTCCCGACGGCTCCCGGGTGGTGTTCCTGCGTTCCGGCTCCGGCACGGACCGTGCGGGCGCGCTGTGGGTCCTCGACCCGACGGACGGCACGGAACGCCTGGCCGCGGACCCGCCCGTCCTGCTCGGGGGCACCGCGGAGGACCTCTCCCCGGCGGAACGGGCGCGTCGCGAACGCAGCCGTGAGGGCGGCGCCGGGATCGTCGGCTACGCCACCGACGAGGCCGTCGAACTGGCCTCTTTCGCGTTGTCAGGGCGGCTTTTCACGGCCGAGCTGCGGGCCGGGACGGCCACCGAACTGCCGGTCCCCAAACCGGTGATCGACCCCCGCCCCTCCCCCGACGGCCGGCTCGTCGCGTACGTCGTCGGAGGGGCCCTGCGGGTGGTCGACGCCGAGGGTGCGCGGGACCGGGCGGTCGCGGAGCCGGAAGCGGAGACGGTTTCCTATGGATTGGCCGAGTTCGTCGCGGCCGAGGAGATGGGACGCTCGCGCGGGTTCTGGTGGGCTCCGGAGTCGGATCGGCTGCTGGTGGCGCGGGTGGACGACACGCCCGTGGAGCGGTGGTGGATCTCCGATCCGGCGCAGCCGAAACGTGACCCACAACACGTGCCTTATCCGGCAGCCGGGACGCCCAACGCGGACGTCCGGCTGTTCCTCTTCGGGCTCGACGGAGTGCGCACGGAGGTCGTCTGGGACCGGGCACGTTACCCGTATCTGGCACGAGTGCACTGGTCAGGGGCGGGGGCGCCGCTGCTGCTCGTACAGGCGCGCGATCAGCGAAGTCAGCTGTTCCTGGCCGTGGACACCGACTCCGGGACGACCCGGATGGTGCACGCGGACGAAGATCGGATTTGGCTGGATCTTTTCCCTGGAGTGCCCTGCTGGAGCCCCTCGGGACAGCTGGTCCGGATCGCCGACGAGGGCGGCGCCCGGGTCCTCGCGGTCGGCGAACGTCCGCTGACGGGAGCCCAGTTGCACGTGCGGGCGGTGCTGGACGTCACCACCGACGACGTACTGGTCGCCGCCTCGGCCGGGGAGGACGCGGCCGCGCCGGAAATCGGCGAGGTGCATGTCTACCGCGTCAACGAGCTGGGCGTCGAGCGTCTCTCCGAGGAGCCCGGTGTGCACTCGGCGGTGCGCGCGGGGAACGTGACCGTCGTGGTGTCGGCGGTGCCGGACCGGCCGGGCAGCGTGGCGCGGGTGCTGAAGGACGGGAAGCCGACGGGGATCGTCCGGTCATATGCGCAGGATCCGGGGCTGTCCCCTCGCGTGCAGCTCACCGAGGGGGGCGCACGACGCGTCCCGTGCGCCCTGCTTATGCCTTCGGACTACCACGGCGACTCCCCCCTCCCGGTTCTGCTGGACCCCTACGGCGGTCCGCACGGGCCCCGGGTACTCGCCGCGCACAACGCCCACCTGACCTCGCAGTGGTTCGCCGACCAGGGCTTCGCGGTGGTCGTCGCCGACGGGCGGGGCACCCCGGGGCGCTCCCCCGGCTGGGAGAAGGCGATCCACCACGACCTCACGGTCAGCCTCGACGACCAGATCGACGCGCTCCAGGATCTGGCCGAGCGCCACCCCCTCGACCTCTCCCGGGTGGCGATCCGCGGCTGGTCCTACGGCGGCTGGCTCGCCGCCCTCGCGGTGCTGCGCCGCCCCGACGTCTTCCACGCGGGCATCGCGGGCGCCCCGGTGACCGACTGGCGGCTCTACGACACCCACTACACCGAGCGGTACCTCGGCGACCCGGCCACCTCCCCGGAGGCGTACGCGAAGAGCTCGCTCATCACCGACGAGGGGCTCTCCGCCCCCGCCGAGCCGCACCGCCCGCTGATGATCGTCCACGGGCTGGCCGACGACAACGTGGTCGTCGCGCACGCCCTGCGGCTGTCCTCGGCGCTGCTGTCCGCCGGCCGGCCGCACGAGGTGCTGCCGCTGTCGGGCGTCACGCACATGACCCCGCAGGAACAGGTCGCGGAGAACCTGCTGCTGCTCCAGGTGGACTTCCTGCGGCGCGCTCTGGGACTCGGCTGATCGGCAAGGCGCGAAAGAGAGGGCAACGGGCCGGGAGACATGGCGCTCCCGGCCCGTTTACGGCACCCGCACGGCCGTACGCTGTTCAGACTGGCGCGTCCGTATATCGGAATCGGGTCAGCCAAGTTGCCTGTGTGTTAACGCGGTTGGTGTGCGTTTGGCGTCCTGTGGCATCCCCTCACCATGATCGTCCTCCGGTGGGACCATCTGTTTCTCCTCCGCGAAGTGGCACGCCGAGTCGTGGACGGCGGGGCCCGTCGCGAGCCGGAACTCCGCGGGGACCGCCAGCGCCGGCACCTCCTGCGCGCAGCGCTCCCGCGCCTTCCAGCAGCGGGTGCGGAAGCGGCAGCCGGAGGGGATGTCCGTCGGGGACGGGACGTCGCCCGCCAGGATGATCCGCTCCCGGTGCTCCCGCGCCTGAGGGTCCGGCACCGGGACCGCGGACAGCAGGGCCTGGGTGTACGGGTGGGTGGGGTGATCGTAGATCTCGGCGTCGCGGCCGATCTCCACGATCCGGCCGAGGTACATGACCCCGACCCGGTCCGAGATGTGGCGGACGATCGAGAGGTCGTGGGCGATGAAGAGGCACGACAGGTCGAACTCGCTCTGCAGGCGGTCCAGCAGGTTGATCACCTGGGCCTGGACCGACACGTCCAGCGCGGAGACCGGCTCGTCGGCGACGATCACCTCCGGGCGCAGGGCGAGGCCGCGCGCGATGCCGACGCGCTGGCGCTGTCCGCCGGAGAACTGGTGCGGGTAGCGGTTGACGTACTCGGGGTTGAGGCCGACGACGTCCAGGAGGTCCTGGACCTTTCGGCGCCGGTCGCCCTTGGGGGCCGCCTCGGGGTGGATCTCGTACGGCTCCCCGATGATGTCGCCGACGGTCATGCGGGGGTTGAGGGATGTGTACGGGTCCTGGAACACCATCTGGATGTTGCGGCGGACCGTGCGCAGGGCCTTGCCGGACAGGCGGGTCAGATCCTCGCCCTTGTAGCGGATCTGCCCCGCCGTCGGCTTCTCCAGGTTGACCAGCATCCTGGCGACCGTGGACTTGCCGCAGCCGGACTCCCCGACGATGCCGAGGGTCTCGCCGCGGTGGAGGGTGAAGTCGACGCCGTCGACGGCCTTCACCGCACCGACCTGCTTCCTGAACAGGATGCCCTGGGTGAGCGGGTAGTGCTTGACCAGCCCGCTGACTTCGAGGATCGGCTCGGCGGCCGAGGTACTAGCCATGGAGGCACTCCCTCCAGAAGTGGCAGGCGCTGGTGCGGTCCGTCCGGTCCGCGTCCGAGTCGTCGACCTCGAAGAGCGGGGGCACGTCCGTGCGGCAGACGTCCTGGGCCATCGGGCAGCGCGGGTTGAAGGCGCAGCCCGGCGGGATGTTCATGAGGTTGGGCGGCAGGCCCTTGATCGCGTAGAGCTCCCGACCCTTCTGGTCCAGGCGCGGGATGGAGTCGAGCAGGCCGCGGGTGTAGGGGTGGGCCGGGGCCTTGTAGATGTCGTGGACGGGGGCCGACTCGACGATCCGGCCGGCGTACATGACGGCGATGCGGTCGGCGACGTCGGCGACCACGCCGAGGTCGTGGGTGATGAGGATGAGCCCCATGCGGTACTCGCGCTGCAACTCCGCGAGCAGGTCCATGACCTGGGCCTGGACCGTGACGTCGAGGGCGGTGGTGGGTTCGTCGGCGATGATGAGCGCCGGTTCGAGCGCGAGCGCCATCGCGATCATGATGCGCTGGCGCATGCCGCCGGAGAACTGGTGCGGGTAGTCCTTGACCCGCTCCCGGGCGGCCGGGATGCGTACGTGGTCCATCAGCTCGACGGCCTTGGCCCGCGCGTCCTTTCGCGACATCCCGCGGTGCACGGTGAACATCTCGCCGAGCTGGTCGCCGACCGACAGCACGGGGTTCAGGGACGACAGGGCGTCCTGGAAGATCATCGCCATCTCGGCGCCGCGGACCTTCCTGCGCTCCTCCTCCTTGAGCCGCAGCAGGTCCCGGCCCTGGAAGAGGATCTCGCCGCCGGTGATCCGCCCGGGCGGCATGTCGAGGATGCCCATGACCGCCTGCGCGGTGACGGACTTCCCGGACCCGGACTCACCGAGCACGGCGAGCGTCTCGCCCGCGTCCACGCCGTAGCTGACGCCGTTGACGGCCCGGGCGACCCCGTCCCGGGTACGGAACTCCACATGCAGATCACGCACTTCGAGCAACATCCGCCGTCACCTCAGCCTCGGGTCGAGGGCGTCGCCCGCCGACGTCGCCGAACACGCCCCCGCGCCGGGCGCGGCGGCCGACCGGGGGCCGGAGCCCTGCCTCCGCATCCGCCTGGCAGCCGGTCGGCAGGCGGTCCGCAGCCGCTGCCCCGACCGGGGTCGGAACCCCGTCCTCGCATCACGTACGTGCAATCGCATGCGTCCGTCACCTCAGCCTCGGGTCGAGGGCGTCGCGTACCGCGTCGCCGAGCATGATGAAGGCCAGAACCGTGAGGGCCAGGGCGCCTGAGGGCCAGAGCAGGGCGTGGGGGGCGTTGCGGATGTACGGGGAGGCGGCGGAGATGTCGATGCCCCAGGAGACGGTGGGCGGCTTCAGACCGACGCCGAGGTAGGACAGGGTCGCCTCCAGCGCGATGTACGTGCCGAGGGCGATGGTCGCGACCACGATCACCGGGGCGACCGCGTTCGGGGTGATGTGGCGCAGCAGCAGGCGGGAGTTGGAGGCGCCCAGGGCGCGGGCGGCCTGGACGTAGTCGTTCTGTTTGGCGGTGATCACCGAGCCGCGGGCGATCCGGGAGATCTGGGGCCAGCCGAGCAGCACCATGAACCCGATGACCGGCCAGACCGTATTGCTGGTCACCACGGAGAGGAGGACGAGGCCGCCGAGGACGACCGGGATGGCGAAGAAGATGTCGGTGATCCGGGACAGGATCGAGTCCCCCGCCCCGCCGAAGAACCCGGCGAGACCGCCCAGCACGCTGCCGAACAGGGCGACGCCGAGCGTGGCCAGGGCGCCGACCGTGACGGACGTCCGGGCGCCGTAGACGGTGCGGGTGTAGACGTCGCAGCCCTGGCCGTCGAAGCCGAAGGGGTGGCCGGGCTGGGAGCCCTCCTGGGCCTTGGACAGGTTGCACCTGAGGGGGCTCTCCCAGGTGATGGCCGAGGGCCACAGGGAGATGAGGACCAGGAAGAGGATGACCAGGGCGGAGGCGATGAAGACCGGGTTGCGGCGCAGGTCGTGCCAGGCGTCGGACCAGAGGGAGCGGGGTTTGCCCGAGACCTCCGTGGCGATGTCCTCCCTCCCTCCGACGGCCTTCTCCAGAGGCGGCGCCCCGCTCCTCGCGAGGTCCGTCGCGACGCCCACGCCGGTCGCGGCGATGTCCCCCTCGGGCTCCAGTTCAGGCATAGCGGATCCTCGGGTCGAGTACGGCGTACAGCAGGTCGACGAGCAGGTTGGTGACCAGGAAGACCAGGACGAGGACGGTGACGAAGCCGACCACGGTCTGGGTGTTCTGCCGCAGAATCCCCTGGTAGAGCTGGTAGCCGACGCCGTGGATGTTGAAGATGCGCTCGGTGACGATCGCGCCGCCCATCAGGAAGCCGATGTCCGCGCCGATGAAGGTGACGACGGGGATGAGGGAGTTGCGCAGCAGGTGCCGGACCACGACCCGACGGCGGGGCAGGCCCTTGGCGACGGCCGTGCGGACGTAGTCGGAGCGCTTGTTCTCGGCGATCGAGGTACGGGTCAGCCGGGTGACGTAGGCCAGCGAGACGGAGGCCAGCACCAGGCCCGGCACGATCAGCTCGTCGAAGGCGGCCGCCGAGGAGACCGACGGTTTGATCCAGCCCCACTCCACGCCGAGCAGCAGTTGCAGCAGCAGACCGGTGACGAAGGTGGGGACGGAGATCACGACGAGCGTGCCCAGCAGGACGCCGTTGTCGACGGGGCGGCCCCGGCGCAGACCCGTGATCACGCCCAGGGTGATGCCGACGACGATCTCGATGAGGATCGCGACGATCGTCAGCCGGACGGTGACCGGGAACGCCGTCGACATCAGCTCGGTGACCGGCTGGCCGTTGAACGCCGTACCGAAGTCTCCGCTGAAGACGTTCCCCATGTAGGTGAGGTACTGCTGCCAGACCGGCCGGTCGAGGCCGAACTCCTTCTTCAGCTGGGCGGTCGTCGCCGGGTCGCACGCCCGTTCGCCGCACAGGCCCGCGACGGGGTCGCCCATCACGTTCACCATCAGGAAGATCAGCAGCGTCGCCCCGATGAACACCGGGATCATCTGCAGCAGCCGCCGGACGACGTACCGTCCCATGGCGGGTCAGCCGACCTTGATGTCGGTGTAGACCGGCACGGAGAACGGGTTGAGCCGGACGTCGGAGAGGCGTTCCGCGTAGCCGCCGGTGCCGTTCTGGTACCAGAGCGGGATGGCGGCCATGTCGTCCCGGACGACCTCCTCGGCCTTCTGGAACAGTGCGACGGCCTTGGCGGTGTCGGTCTCGGCGTTGGCCTGGTCGACGAGCCTGTCGAACTCCTTGTTGGACCACTTGCCGTCGTTGGAGGGGGCGTTCGTGTAGTAGAGCGGCTGCAGGAAGTTCTGGATGAGTGGGTAGTCCATCTGCCAGCCCGCCCGGAAGGGTCCGCTCAGCTTCTGTCGGGTGGTCTTGTCGCGGTAGTCGGCGAAGGTGCCGACCGGGCTGCTGGCACAGGCCCTGTCGTCGCCCAGGACGTTGTTGATGGAGTTGCAGACCGCGTCGACCCACTGTTTGTGCGATCCGGAGTCCGCGTTGTATGCGATCCTCACGCGTCCGCCGGGCAGTCCCCCGCCCTCCTGGATCAGCTTCTTGGCCCGCACGGGGTCATAGGTGCACCACTCTCCGCACAGCCCCCTCTTGTCTCCGCCCTTCACACCGAGGACCGGCGAGGTCCAGTCCGTGGCCGGGACCCGCGTCTTGCGATAGATCGTCTCGGTGATCCGGTCGCGGTCGATGGCCATGGACAGCCCCTTGCGGACCTTGTCCAAGCCGGCCTTGCCCCACTCCTTGTCGTAGTAGGGGAAGGCGATCGTCTGGATGATGCCGGCGGGCTGGTTGAGGTACCGGCCGCCGAGGTCGCTCGGGGCGTTCTTGAGCTGAGCGGCGGGGATGTCGTCGGTGAGGTCGAGGTTGCCGGCCAGGAGGTCGGTGTAGGCGGTGTTGGGGTCGGTGTAGACCCTCAGCGTCACCCCGTCGTTGTGCGCCTTGTCCTCGCCGGGATAGCCCGCCCACTTGGTGAGGGACATCTGCGAGCCCCTGGCGTACGACGCGATGGTGTACGGCCCGTTGCCGATCGGTTTCCTCAGCCAGGCCGCGTGGTCGTCGAAGAACGCCCGGGGCAGGGGGGCGAAGACGGCGTAGCCGAGGGTGTCCGGGAAGGACGAGAACTTCTGGCTGAGCCGCACGGTGAACGTCCGGTCGTCGACGACCTTCAGCCCCGAGAGGGTGTCGGCTCTCTGCGCGCCCGTCTCCGGGTGGACGTCGGCATAGCCGTCGATGTACTTGAAGAACTCGGCGGCCTTCTGCTTGTTCTTCAGGCTCGCGCCGTAGTTCCAGGCGTCGACGAAGGATTTCGACGTCACTTTCTCGCCATTGCTGAACGTCCAGCCGTCCTTGAGGGTGATCGTGAAGTTCTGCGAGTCCGGCGTCTCGATGCTCTGCGCCAGCATGTCCCGCGCCTGGGCGGTCTGCGGGTCGTACCGCTTCAGGCCGCGGAAGATCATGTCGAGGACCTTTCCGCCCTGGACCTCGTTGGTGTTGGCCGGCTCCAGCGGGTTCTGCGGGTCCGACCACGAGGCGCTGAGTACCGCACCGCCGCCACCGGCACCGCCGTTTCCGCCGCCGCAGGCCGTCGCCGCGAGCGTCAGCGCCACCGCGCATGCGGTCCATCGGGCGTGCGTGGCTCCACGCATGGATGCCTCCTCATTGACCGCGCCTTTACCTGAGCGCTCCACCGTCGGCGTCGAGACGTCGAAACACCGATCCGTTAACGGTCAATATCAACTTAAAGGGTGCATAGCGCACTCGGGCCGCGCCCAACGGGGGGCCGCCAGGGGGCTATTCGGGGGATGGCGCAAGTACATCTACTGACAACAGCAGGTTCCTGCTGGGGGGTCGAAAAGGATCTTCCGCGCAGGCCACAATGGATCTTCGATGCAGTGCGCAACGGGTCTCCGGGATCCGATGCCGAACCGTTGGCTTGCGGCCACAAGATGTACGCATTCCGATACTGAGGCGTCCGCATATCGAACTTGTTGCCCGTTTTGCCCAGTTAGCCCGAATTTGGACACGGAACGATTACGGCGCGCTACACGCGTAGCTACGGTACGGTCAAGGCCGAGTAAAGAAGGTAAAGAGAGGACCAAGGGAGACCAGAATTTATTGACCTTGAACGAATTGCGTTGAAAAAGTCCCGCGTAGCCCGTAGGGGAGTGCCCTGCGGAGTCATCAGACCCTCCCTTGGGCCAGGAGCACCATGACCCCCCCAACTCCATCAGCGGCTGCACCGCTCGAGGTGACCGACGAGAGCGTCGCGAAGTCGCCTACGCCGTCCACCCACAAGGGCAGCGAGGGCCGCTCCCCCGGACGGCTGGCGTGGAACCGCTTCAAGCGGGACCACACGGGCGTCATATCCGCGTGCATCGTGAGCTTCTTCTTCGTGATCGCCATCGCCGCTCCGCTGATAGCCAAGCTCTACGGCAAGGACCCGTACACCACGTACGCCAGCCAGCGCCCCGAGTTGCTGAACCCCTTCTCCTACCCGGCCGGTCCGAACGGTGGCATGAGCTCCGAGTTCTGGTTCGGCATCGAGCCCCAGTTGGGGCGCGACGTCTTCACCTTCCTGCTCTACGCCATCCGCAACTCGCTGGGCATCGCGCTCGCCGCCACCGTGCTCACAGTGGTCCTCGGTGTGGTCATCGGCACCACCGCGGGCTACCTCGGCGGCAAGACGGACTATCTCGTGGGTCGGGTCATCGACATCCTGCTGTCGTTCCCGTCCACGCTCTTCTTCATCGCCTTCATGCCGGTCGTGTTCGGGCTCTTCGTCGCCCCCGACGAGGAGATCCCGACCTGGCTGCGGGCCACAGCTCTGATCATTGTCCTTGCCGCCTTCGGGTGGGCGTCCATCGCCCGACTGCTGCGCGGCCAGGTACTGGGCCTGCGTGAACGGGAGTTCGTCGAGGCCGCGAAGGTCACGGGTGCATCACCGGGGCGTATCGTCTTCAAGGAGCTGCTGCCCAACCTGTGGACGCCCATCATCATCCAGACCACGCTGATGCTCCCGGCGTACGTCACCGCTGAGGCGGGTCTAGCCTTCCTCGGAGTCGGCATGATCGACCCGACCCCGGACTGGGGCGTCATGATCGCGCGGGGTGCAAGTTTCTACACCGAGGACATCACGTTCATGCTCTTCCCGGGCCTGTCCATGGTGATCTTCGTTCTCGCGTTCAACCTGCTCGGCGACTCGGTGCGTGACGCGCTCGACCCCAAGTCCAAGCGCTGACACCGGCCCTCTTCAGGACCACGGCAAGGACGCCGGGGTGCCGGATTCTCTCTCATCACTCCCACTTCAAGGCAGGCAGCATGTCCTTCTCGCGTAGAAACTTCCTCATCGCCACCGGCGTCGCCGCAGCGTCGACCTCGGTGCTGAGCGCCTGCAGCAGCGGCAACGAGGGGGGCTCCTCGCAGGACAAGGCCCCCAAGGTCACCGGGGCCAAGACCGTCGAGATCCCGGTCGGCACCAAGGCCGACTCCACCGGTCCGGCCGCCGAGGTGCCAGGCGCGGTCAAGGGCGGGACGATCTACTCGCTCCAGCAGTTCGACATGGACCACATGGACCCGGCGCAGATCTACGTCTCGACCGAGGGCGCCATCACCGTGCCGATCATGCGCGGTCTGACGGGCTACAAGCTGGACACCAAGGGCAACGCCACCCTGGTCGGCGACGCCGCGACCGACGCCGGCACCATGAAGGACGGCGGCAAGACCTGGACCTTCACGCTGAAGGACGGCCTGAAGTGGGAGGACGGTGCCGAGGTCTCCTCGGAGGACCTCCGCCACACCTTCGAGCGCCTCTTCGCCACCTTCGTCACCGAGGGTCCGCGCTACGTCCAGGACTTCCTGGTGGGCGGCGACAAGTACAAGGGCCCGTACGACGGTAAGAGCCTCGACTCCATCGAGGTCGACGGCAAGACCATCACCTTCCGTCTGAAGGAAGCCCGCGCCGACTTCAACTTCACGCTCGCGATGCGCGCTTACTCCCTGGTGCCGAAGAAGAAGGACACCAAGGAGAAGTACGACCAGCGCCCGCTCTCCTGCGGCCCGTACAAGATCGAAAGCCGTAGCATCGGCAAGTCGATGACCTACGTGCGCAACGAGCACTGGGACCCGAAGACGGACTCGATCCGCAACGCCTACCCGGACAAGTACGTCTTCCAGATGGGCTACGAGCTGGTGGCGTCGACCGACCGCTGGATCGCGGACAAGGGTACCGACCAGTACGCGGTGCCGATCTTCAACGAGGTCGCGCCCGAGCGTATCGCCCAGGTCCTCACCAACGCCGATCTGAAGAAGCGCGTCCTCACCGCGGTCGACACGGCCACCTACTACTGGCCGATCAACATGACCCGCATCAAGGACCTCAAGGTCCGCCAGGCCATCAACTACGCCTGGCCGCACCAGCAGCTGCAGACCATCGGTGGCGGTGCCTACAGTCAGGAGATCGCCACCACGATCTTCGCCCCGGTGACACCCGGCTACACCAAATTCGACCTGTACGGCGTGGACAAGAAGCCGGGCGGCGACCCCGCGAAGGCCAAGGCCCTGCTGAAGGAGGCCGGCAAGGTCGGCCAGAAGCTGGTCATCGCCTACCAGCAGTCGGACACCGCGGTGAAGACCGCCGTCGCCATCAAGCAGGCGCTGGAGGCGGCTGGCTTCGAGGTCGTCAACAAGCAGGTCGACAAGTCGACCTTCTACACCCAGATCGGAAAGATCGACAACGACTTCGACCTGTTCGCGGCCGGCTGGAGCCCGGACTGGCCGAACGGTTACTCGCAGTTCTACCCCTGCTGGAGCGGCAAGAACATCGGCGACGGCCGCAGCAACTACGCCCAGCTGAACGACCCGAGCGTCAACAAGGCCATCGACGCGGCCTCCCAGATCGCGGACTCGAAGGAGGCCAACAAGGCCTGGGGCAACATCGACAAGATGATCATGGAGCTGGCCGCGGTCGTCCCGGACTACCACAAGATCCGCAACTACCTGTACGGATCCAAGGTCGGCAACGTCATCTGGGACAGCGCCAACACCTGCGTCGCGCTCTGCAAGCTCTACGCCAAGAAGTAAGCGCACACCCCCTGGGGGTGGCCGTCACCATGGTCACCCCCCTGCGGCCCACCCCCCTCTCCTTACCGCGGCGACGGCGCCCCGTCCGGAAAGTCACGCCTCATGTTCCGCTTCCTTGTCCGCCGAGTCACCGGCGCGCTGGCCATTCTGTTGATCATCAGCGCCATCACCTTCTGGCTTTTCTACGCCGTGCCGCGTGACCCCGCCATGATGTCCTGCGGCAAGAACTGCACGCCTGAGAACCTCGCGCAGATCCGGAAGAACCTGGGCATCGACCACTCCATCCCGGTGCAGTACTGGTCCTGGCTGAAGGGCGTCTTCGTCGGTCGCGACTACGCCGGCTTCGGGTACTGCGACGCGCCCTGCTTCGGCTACTCCTTCGCCAACAACGTGCCGGTCTTGGACACGATCATGGACCGCCTGCCGACGACCCTCTCGCTCGCCTTCGGCGCGGCCGTCGTCTTCCTGGTCCTCGGTGTTGGCGCGGGCATGCTCGCGGCCCTCAAGCAGGGCAAGTTCCTGGACAAGTTCGCCAGTTCGGCGTCGCTGCTCGGCTCGTCGCTGCAGATCTACTTCGTCGGCTACATCGCGATGTACTACTTCGTCGCGAAGCTGGGATGGCTCGACCAGCCGTCGTGGACCCCCTTCAGCGAGAACCCGGTCTCCTGGTTCTCCGGCCTACTGCTGCCCTGGCTGGTCCTGGCGATCATCTTCACCGCCAACTACACCCGTATGACCCGCTCGCAGCTCGTGGAGCAACTGAGCGAGGACTACGTCCGCACCGCCCGCGCCAAGGGCCTGTCCCGGGCGAACGTGTTCTTCCGGTTCGCCTGGCGCGGCGCGATGGGCCCCATCGTCACGGTGTTCGGCATCGACCTCGGCACGCTGATCGGCGGTGCCATCATCACCGAGCAGACCTTCAGCCTCCCAGGCATCGGCCGGCTCGCGGTGAAGTCCGTGGACCAGAGCGACCTGCCGATGCTGCTCGGCGTGACCCTCCTGGCGGCCGGCGCGATCGTCTTCTTCAACATCATCGTGGACGCCGTCTACGCCCTCATCGACCCGCGGATCCGGCTCGCCTGACCTCCGCCCCGCCCCCGACCTCTCGCATCACCCCTCAGGAGCGTCCCCGTGACGAGCACCGATCAGCAGCCCTTCCTCTCCGTCAGGGACCTGAAAGTCCATTTCTCCACCGAGGACGGCATCGTCAAGGCCGTCGACGGGCTCTCCTTCGACCTGTTGAAGGGCAAGACGCTCGGCATCGTGGGCGAGTCGGGCTCCGGCAAGTCGGTCACCAACCTGGCCATCCTGGGTCTGCACGACCGCGACCGCACGGCGATCGAGGGCGAGATCCTGCTGGACGACAAGGAGCTGCTGACCACCTCCGAGAAGCAGTTGGAGAAGCTCCGCGGCAACAAGATGGCGATGATCTTCCAGGACGCGCTCGCCTCGCTGTCGCCGTACCACACCATCGGCCGGCAGATCGGCGAGACGTACCGCAAGCACACGGGCTGCTCCAAGCAGGACGCCCGGGCCCGCTCGATCGAGATGCTGAAGCGGGTCGGCATCCCCCAGCCGGAGACCCGGGTGGACGACTACCCGCACCAGTTCTCCGGCGGTATGCGCCAGCGCGCGATGATCGCCATGGCGCTGGTCTGCGACCCCGAGCTGCTGATCGCCGACGAGCCGACCACGGCCCTCGACGTGACCGTGCAGGCGCAGATCATGGACCTCCTCAAGGACCTCCAGCAGGAGTTCGGCACCGCGATCATCTTCATCACCCACGACCTGGGCGTCATCGCGGACATCGCGGACGACGTGCTGGTGATGTACGGCGGCCGGTGTGTGGAGCGCGGGACGAAGAAGGAGGTGCTGCGCGACCCGCAGCACCCCTACACCTGGGGCCTGCTGAGCTCGATGCCCAGCCTGGACCACCCGGTGGACGTGCCGCTCAACCCGATCCCGGGTTCGCCGCCCTCGCTGCTGAACCCGCCGTCGGGCTGCCGCTTCCACCCGCGGTGCGCGTTCGCCGAGAAGGTCGAGGGGGGCCTGTGCTCCACGGAGCGGCCGCTCCTGGAGATCCTGGACGGCCGGGGTTCCGCCTGCCACCTCACCTCGGACCAGCGCGCCGAGTACTTCTCCGACCTCGTCGGCCGCGCCGCGAACTGACGTACAAGAGACGGGATTTCACCACCATGAGCAGCACAACTCCCCTCCTGGACGTCTCCGGGCTCACCAAGCACTTCCCGATCAAGGGCGGCTTCCCGATCCGGCGTACGGTCGGCGCCGTGCAGGCCGTCGACGGGCTGGACTTCCAGGTCGCCGAGGGCGAGGCCCTGGGCCTGGTCGGCGAGTCCGGCTGCGGCAAGTCCACGACGGGCCGGCTGATCACCCGGCTCCTGGAGCCCACGGCGGGCACGATCACGTACCGCGGGCAGGACATCGCGCACGCGGGCCGTAGGCAGCTGGCGCCGATCCGCTCCGAGATCCAGATGATCTTCCAGGACCCGTACGCGTCGCTGAACCCGCGGCAGACGGTCGGCAAGATCGTCTCCGGGCCGATGGAGATCAACGGGATCGACCCGGCGGGCGGCCGCGAGGCGCGCGTGCGCGAGCTGCTGGA
>NZ_JBFAKW010000154.1:0-21062 GCF_040655955.1 Streptomyces sp. NPDC050263
CGACACACCCCACCCAACGCCACACCCCGGCCCGAGGACACCCCCGGACCGGTCACACCATACGAATCAACGACCCGCGAAGTACGGGCCTAGAGGGCCTGCTCGATCAGGTCGGCCGCGGCACCCGCCCCTCCCGCCTGCTCGATCTCCCGGCGCGCGGCGGACACGCCCGCGCGGATGTCCCGGTCGGACGACACCCGCAGGACGGCCTCGCGCAGCGCCTCGGGCGTGAGCGTCTCGCGCGGCAGCCGGACACCGAGCCGCAGCCGTTCGATCTGCGCGGCGTTGACCCGCTGCTCGGCCATCTGCGGGACCGCCACCATCGGGACGCCGTAGTGCAGCGCCTCCATCGTGCCGCCCATGCCGGCGTGGGTGACGAACGCGTCCGCGTGGGCGAGCACGGCCAGTTGGGGCACGTGCGCGTGCACTTCGACGGTCTCGGGGAGCGGCCCCAGCTCGTCCGGCGCGACCGCGTGGCCGACGGACATCACCACCTGCCAGGGCAGCTCCGCGAAGGCCCGCACACAGGACCGGTAGAACTCCGGCCGCCGGGTGAACTGCGAGCCCAGCGACACCAGCAGGACCGGCAGATCCGGCCGCGAGGGCTGCCAGGACCCCTGGTAGGAGCGGTCCCCGAGCACCGGCCCGACGTACGCGACGCGCCCTGCGGCGACGGTGTCCGCCCTGCGCTGGAAGGAGCGCGGGAAGAACGCGAGCGCGTGCCGCGGCGCCACCAGCTCCTGGATCCGCGCGCTGTCCACCCCGTGGTCCGTGAAGGCCGCCACCAGCTCCCCGAAGCCCGGGATCTGCGGCAGGCCGGGCACGTCGAAGAACTCGGGGACGATGCCGTCGTAGGCGAGATGCGTGGGCGACGCCACGACGATCGGCACATCCCAGCGCGCCGCCAGCAGCAGCCCCGCGAAGGCGTAGACGTCGCACAGCACCAGGTCCGGACGGTCCTTGCCGTACGCCCTGGTCAGCGCGGGCAGCGCGGCCAGCGACCCCTGGACGACCCGGGCGAACCCCTCGCCCATCTCCTCGGGCGCCTCCGAGTCGTTCCCCGCGTCCGGGTAGAGCACGGGCTCCGCGCCGGCCGCCTTCACCTGGTGCACGAAGTCCTCGGTGACGGCGTAGGTGACCCGGTGCCCCCGTCGTACGAGTTCCTCGACGACGCCCAGCGTCGGATTGACGTGCCCGTGCATCGCCACGTTGAAGACGGCGATGTGCGCGGGATTGCGCGCGGGACTGTGCGCGGGATTCGGATGAGTACCAGGCACGACACGCAACTCCTGTCCGGCGCTGAGCCGGGGCCGGGGGACTGATGGCGGGGGCGTCCGAGCGCGGACGCGGAGTCCCGATTAAAGGCGCTCCGACACGGTTCGGAACCGCAAACCTGCTGCAGTGTCACCCCATCAGGGAGCCTTCACGGCCGCGCGTTGACACCCGCGGGGGCTCCTGGACGTGACCGCCGCTGCGATCGGCCGTTGGGGGTACAGGACGTCGTCCTTCAGCAGGCCCACGACAGGAGCAGTCTCATGCCCGGATCGCATCTTCCGTTGATGGAGGAGGGGATGGCCCGCTGGCCGTTCGGCCCGCCCAACGCCGGGATCGCCCTGGACTTCACGGGCGCCCCGCCCGCGCTGGACGAGCTGCGGGCCCTGGTGGACGAACGCTGGAAGGCGCTGCCGAGGCTCACCCAGACCCTCGTCGCCCCCGGCGGCCCCCGGACCGGGCCGGCCTGGTGGACCGGCCGGCACCGCTGGGCGCGCGGCGACGGCCACGACCTCGCACGACAGGTCGACAGCGCGGACAGCACCCTGCGGGACGCGGTACGCCGGTGGTTCCACACCCCGTTCCCCGCCGACCGCCCCCCGTGGAGCCTGCACCTCCTGCGGGGCGCGACGGAGGGCGAGTTCTCCCTCCTCTTCCGGATGCACCACAGCCTGCTCGACGGCCGCTCCCTGACGACCCTGCTGCGCGCCCTCTTCGACGACGGCCGCCCGCTCGACGGCGCCGCCTCCCTGGCAGTGCCCGGCCCCCGGCGCCGGACGGCCCGCCCCGCCCCGACGGCGGGCGACCCGCCCGGACTGCTCACCGCGGGGCGCGCGGTGCCCCTGCCGCACCAGGGCCCGCGGGAGCCCGCCTACACCGTCGTGCCGCTGCGCGCCGATGTCCTGCGGGCCGCGCGGGAGGCCGTCGGCGAGCGCACGGCGACCACCAACGAGGTGTTCCTGGCGACGGTCTCCGGAGTCCTGCGCTCCTGCCTGGCGGCCTCCGCCGGTGATCGGGATCCCGACGGGCGGCAGGTCTGGCTGTCGGTCCCGGTCGACGAACGCCCCGAGGACTGCGGTGAGTTCCTCGGCAACGCGTTCGCCAACGTCCGGGTCCCCGCGCCGGTGACCCTGTCCGACCCGGTGGCCCGGCTGACCGCGTGCACCGGAGTGCTGACCACCGTCACCCGGCCCCGCAGCACCTCCGAGAAGCTCGTCGAGGGCACGCTCGGCGCGCTGCCCGGGGCGACCATGGCGCTGGCCGGCGGAAAGATCTTCGCGCCCGCGTACGCGCCGGCGGCCTGCTCCTACGTCCATCTGCGCGAGCGGGGCCGGACCCTGGCCGGACGACCGCTGCGCCAGCTCACCATCGTCCCCATGGTGCCCCCGGCCGACACGGCCACCTTCGCGCTGGGCGGCTGCTCGCAGGGCCACACGCTGAGCGTCGCCACCAACTCGGGCGGCCGGGACGCCGTCCTGCTGGCGGAGGCATTCCTGGACGAGCTGACCCTGCTCGCCGAGGGCCCGGCCGACGGCGGCTGACCGGGGCCGGTGAACGAGGGGAGGGCCGCCGGTCCGGTACGTCGTCCCGTCCGCGAGCCCGGTCGAGTCGGTGTACGACGTTCCGGTCACCTCGGAGGCGATCGGGTTGCCGCCGGTGAGCGCCACGTCCGGGCCGGTCGACCGGCACACGCGGTAGGAGACGGTGTCGGCGGAGCCGGAGGCCGTCCGGCCCAGGTCCGCCTCCCGGTCCCCGCCGGTCGCGGTGAGGGCGGTCGGCGCGTCGGGGGGGGGCGGTGGTGTCGGGCGCGGTGGGCGCGGCGCCGGACGCGGCCGAGCGGTTCCCGGCGGTGTCCACGGCGGTGATGTCCGCGTACTGGTTCTGGTCCGCGTACTGGTTCTGGCCGACGGCGGCGAGCTCGGCGTACGTCCCGTCGGCGCTGTCGGCCGGCCACGCCTCGGCAAGTCCACCGGCACCCACCTCCAGGTCGTCGACCCCACGGGCACGCCGGTCTCCGATGAGCAGCTGATCGACGCCCACATCGCCGGCGACATCGAGACCCTCCCGGACGGCAGCCTCACCCGGGCCTTTCGCCCCGGCCGCCCCCGCCTACGACTCCAGGCCGACCGGCACGTCCCCGACCACGACCCTGTCGATCGCCCACCTGGCTCCCTGACCCCCGCACCGCCACCGACGGCGGTGGCGGTGCGGGGGTGGTGCCGCTTCTTATGCGACGGCGTTGAACTTGGAGCCCTCGCCCGCGTACAGCGACGTCGACTGACGGCTGAAGGGGGCGGTGGTGGAGCCCGTCGAGCGGTAGACGTACGTGCCGCCCGCCCCGTACGCGATCAGGTCCGGGCGCCCGTCGTTGTCGAGGTCGCCGGCGCCGACGAGGTGACTGAAGGCGCCCCAGCCGCTGCCGATCCTGGTGCGGGCGGCGAAGGTGCCGTCGCCGCGGCCCTGGTAGAGCCACAGGACGCCGTCCTTGTCGCGGGCGACGAGGTCCCCGGCCGTTCCGCCGGCGATGTCGCCCACGGCAGTGAGCTGGTTGTAGATGCCCCAGCCGGTGCCGATCTTCACGCGCGACGCGTAAGGCGTGCGCGAGTCGCCGGTGCCCTTGTAGAACCACAGGACGCCCCCGGCGTCGGCGGCCAGAAGGTCGGACCTGCCGTCATTGTCGAGGTCGCTGCCCGCGGCGATCTTGTCGTAGACGCCCCAGCCGCTGCCGATCCTGGTGCGGGCGGCGAAGGCGCCGTCGCCGCGGCCCTGGTAGAGCCACAGGACGCCGTCCTTGTCGCGGGCGAGGAGATCTCCGGTCTCCGTGCCGGCGATGTTCCCGGCCGCCTCGATCTGGTTGTAGACGCCCCACCCGCTGCCGACCTTCGTTCGGAGAGCGGACTTGTACTGGCCGTTCACCGGCAGGTCCCGCAGGTCGTCGCGCCACAGCACGCCGGACGCGTCCCGAGCGAGGACGTCGGTGGAGCCGTTGTCGGTGTAGTCGTGCGGGTTGCCGGTCCGGGCGACCGTCATGAAGGAGTTCTGGTGGACGGGCTCACCGACGCCGTCGAGCGGCGTCGCGTCGACCGTCACCCCGTACTTGCCGTTCGGCGCGTCGACCCCGCCGACGGCGCCGTCCCAGGTGTAGCTGAAGAGGGAGCCGGAGGTCGGGGCGTTCACGCTCGTCCGGAACTCCTTGCCCGTGGCGAGGTGCGTGAGCGTGATGTCCAGGCGGGCGTTGGGACGGGACAGCGTCCAGCCCAGCGTCACCTTGCCGCCGGTCAGGTCGAGGGACGCCACCTCGGGGACGTGGACCTGCTCGATCTGCAGAGGGGTCTGCAGGACGGCGTCCGCCACCTTGGTGACCGTCGGGGTGCCGTCCTCCGCGGCCTTGATCCGGAACAGCCCGTCGCCGTCGGCGGCACGCCCGCCCTGGATCACCGCGCTGCCGTCGGCCGAGGACGCCGAGCCGGACCCGTGATCGGCGATGTCGCGGATCTCGCCGCTGGTCAGGGAGACGGCCCGGACGGGCGTCGAGGCGCTGCCGTACACCAGCCAGTCGCCCACGAGCTCGTAGTGCCATTCGCCGTCGCGGGGACCCAGGACGGTCCGCTTCTCCTCGCGCGTTCTGCGGTCGACGGACGTGACGAACAGTCCGGTGCCGGACTTCCAGTCGAGCCAGGCCACGTGCGAACCGGAGAAGAGCAGACCGCTGAAGTCGTACCCGGACTCGATGGAGGAGTACGTCTCGGACACCGTTGCGGCTGTCACGTCGATCAGGGCACGGCCGCCGGTCCGCGCGTTCGCCGGACCCGTCGCGTACCCGACGAGGACGACGCCGTCGTGCACCGTCGAGCCGATGAACTCGGTGGCGTCCGCGGGCAGTCCCGTCACCTTGCGGTCGGTCGTCGCGGTGCCGTCCTTGGTCACGATGTGCAGTTCCGCCGTGCCGTCGGCCTTCGTCACCTGTGCGAGCACGCTCGTCGGGCTCAGCACGGCGACGTAGTTCGCGTCGAGCGCGCGGAGGTCGATCTCCACGCCGGGGGCGGACGGGTCGGCCATGTTCCGCAGGGTGAGGGAGCGCATCTGGGCGGTCCAGTTGTCGTCGCCGAGGACCACCACGTCACTGCCCGACATCGCCCACCCGCCGCCGGCCGGGTAGTCGAGCAGGATCGGCGCCCCGCCCCCGTACGGCCTCCAGCGCAGCTCCCGGGTCCCGTCCTGGGTGAAGGAGTAGGTGAGGAAACCGGTGGTGCCCGTGCCCCCGAGTCGGGCGTCCACGGGGAAGCCGGGAAGGGAGGTCGGCTGATCGTCCGAGGCTGCCGAGCCCGCGACGGAGCCCGAGGTGGCGGCGAAGGCGGCCGGGGCGGTGGCGAGCGTGCCGGCGCCGAGGGCCGTGACGACGAGGACAGCCGTGGCGAGACGAGTACTGGTGGAGCGGAACTGCAAGGTAAACCCCCACTGGCGGATCGGGACAAGGAAGTGTCCTGTCCCGATCAGACTCATGATCGGGTCGCTTGGTTGTACGGGAACTTCGGTCACCTGTTCGACTCGACTCGAACGGCTCCAGATCGTGAAGACGCGTTCCCCTTCGCGTGAGCCGGCCGGCCGAAGCGGACGCGGTGAAACCGTGGCGCACGGCACGGCGTCTTGATGTACAAGACCGAGAGAACGTAGCCAAGTTACGACATCTCTGGCCTTTCTGGATGTATCAGAGAGGATGGTTCAAAATGGCACGCCGAATCCGTTCCCTGTCCTGCGGTGCCGCTCTGGGCATGGCCGCTGCGGCAGTGGTTCTGCTGGCGAGCTGCACGCCGAACAGCAGCACTGTGCACAGCAGCCTTCCGAACACAGCGCAAACGCCCTCTTCGTCGGCCGCGGCCCGCGCGGCGGTGGGCGGATCGGCCGGGCGCACAACCGCCGGCTCCCCGGCCACCACTGCCGGCTCCCCGGCCACCACTGCCGGCTCCCCGGCCGCAACCGCCGACTCCCCGGCCCAAACCGCCGACTCCCCGGCCCAAACCGCCGGCTGCCTGTCCTTGCCGGCCTCGCCCACCGTCAAGGCGAGCGTCACGGCGGCCTACCGCAGCCAGGCTCAACCGCGCCTCAGCCACATCGCCCCGGTCAAGGGCACCTTCTACTACGGCAGTTGTGACGGGATCTTCTACGCCGGAACCCGCTTCCAGCCCACTGCCGGCAGCACTACGGCGGAGCAGGTCGCCCTGCAGGACGACGGAGCTGCGATGAAGTACTTCGTCGATCGCCCCGGCGCCGGTTGGAGCTACGCGGCCAGCGACGGCTTCCCCGCCGATCATCGAGGGTGTGCCGCCATCACCCAGATCCCGGCCCCACTCGCCGCTCTGTGGAACGACTGCCGGTCCACGGCGGCACAACAGTGACCTTCTGAGTCGGACAACGACGAAGGGCCCCGCTGCGAACAGCGGGGCCCTTCGACATCGTGCCCGGTGAGGCACCGGCGGAGGATACGAGAGCCGGGGTCCGGTCAGAACTCCAGCACCTCGCGGTCGAGCGGATACCGCGCCCGATGAGGGCCCTCGTACGGCGAGGGCGTGATCGGCAGCACGCCGGTCGGCTGCAGGCCCAGGTTGTCGTCCCAGATCCGGGGTTCGACCTGTCCGACGACGCGGAACTGCCGGAAGGTGAACGGCGGGCTGTCGGTAGGGAAGAACTCGGCTGTGGTCATCACCTGGAAGTGCAGGTGCGGCGTGGTGGAGTTGCCGCTGTTGCCGATCAGCCCGAGGACCTGGCCGGATCGGACGCGCTCGCCCTCCCGGACGTTGAGCGAGCCGGGTTTCAGGTGGGCGTAGAGCAGATAGCGGCCCGGTGCGACTTCCAGGGTGACGTGGTTGCCGACAGTGTCCTCGATCGGCGGGACGGGCGGTGTGACGGGCGGCGGGTTGTCCGGGACGCCGTCCTGGACCTCCACCACTCTGCCGCCGGCCGCGGCCACGACCGGCTGACGGTAGCTCAGGTAACTGGTGAGCTGTGTGGGGTCGCCTTGCCAGGTCTGCCCTTGCTCGCCGACCCGGTACCAGTCCATCGCGAAGCGCTGCGGCACATAGAAGCGACCGTTGATCGGGCCGAGGCCGCGCCGGTGGTGGGTGTTGCCGCAGCACGACTCGCTGGCGTACCAGGCGCCGGGGCGGACCGGCGGGCTCAGGTTCAGCGGCGCGATGCCGGAGGTCGGGGTGGTCTGCACCGTCTCCTCGAAAGCGGAGGGGCCGGCGGCGGCAAGGACGGCACCCGAGAGATGGTGTTCGAGGACCTTGGGCACCCGCTGACCGCGGTCGAGGGTCAGGTCGAGCCAGATGATCCACTGCTGGGAGCCATGGATGACGGTCGGCGTCGGCGCCGGGGGCGGCGGGGTGTACCCGTCCGCACCCGGCAGGGGGTCGCCCACCGGATTGGCGGCCTCGGCCAGCGCCTGCCCGCTCAGCGAGCCGACGACCCGGTGCGTGCGGGCGTCCCGGACGTCGACACGGTCGAGCCGCAACGGTGTGCTGCTGGGCAGTGAGCTCGTGGTGAGCAGTTCGTACGAGAGGTGCGTCTTGCCGTCCGTGGCGACGAACGGCGTCGGTTCGGTCATCACCGCCGCCGTCAACGGCGTGAACTGTGCGCCGGGCGCCGGAGTGGCCGCGCCGGTCCCGTATCCGGGTCCCACCGAGGCCACCAGCATGCCGGCCGCGAGCACGGCAGCGGCCAGCCCGCGAAGTAGCGGGCTGCGGCCAGTGCGGTTGCGAGGGTCACGCTCTGCCACTTGCGCTCTTTCGTTCGTCGGATCCGGGCCGTGAAGGACGCCGGCACGCCCCGCGCAGAGGCGCAGGCCCATGTAATCCGGCGGCGCGCCGCTCCGGGCGGAGGGCGCTGGAGGCAGGTGCCGAACTACACCCGTCCAGCCGCACCGCATCGCCCACCGAGTCCTCGCCTCACGGCAGCTTCGGGGCGCTGCACGTATGGGCAACGAGGTCATACCTTCTTGACGACGATGGTGTCCGGGAGGAGCTTCTCCAGGTCGTCCACGTCCGAGGTGAAGACGGTGACCTGCCCCTTCTGCCGGCGTGCGATGACAGCGAGCACGGCATCGATCGCGTACTTGTGACCGTGCAGCTTGGCGTCGGCCAGGAGACGCCGGGCCTGGCGGGCCTCGTCCTTTCCGACGTCGGCGACCTGGAGCCGGGAGAGCACCCAGTCCCAGCGCTGCTCGGTCGTTCTGCCGTCGTACGCCTCGACCAGGGGCATGGGAGACGTCACCACCTCGGCCTCACCCCCGGCCGCGAGGTCGAGCCAGGCGATCATCTTCCGGTTGCCGCGCACGGCCAGGGACAGGGCCTCGCAGTCGAGTACGAAGACGCGCAGTGGCCGCTGCCCGTGCTCACCGGCACGCTTCTTCACGCGGCCTCTCCGGCATCGTGTCCTCCGGTGGTGCGGCGGCGCTCGTGCTCGGCGTCGAGATCGTCCAGTTCCGCGAGGGCTTCACCGCGCTCGTCCTCGGTGACCGGCCCGTGCTCCTCCTGCAGCCAGTCGACCAGCTCCAGCAGCCGGTCCCGATCGCGCTTGAACCGCAGCGCTTCGGCGACATATGCCGAAAGTCCTCGCTCAGCCGCGTCGGCGCGGATCTCGTCGAGGAGATCTTCGGGGATCGTCACCGTGACCTTTTTCGTCGCCATACAAGAGACCATACTCCTGGTGTAAGCGCCCTTACCAGGTCGCCGAACCAGTCAGGCTCAGGATGCGGATGGTTGATCCCGGGGTTTTCCCACCGTTGATCGCTGGGCCACGTCGTTTCACTCGGTTGCCCCGTGTCGTTCACTCCCACCAGCGCATGCAGCGGCTGGTGCGGATGGTTGCCCTTCGAGGCGGTGAGCCTCCTGTCGTTGGCGGGACCACAAGAGGAGGGGCCGTGTCCCTACTGCCTTCGGCAGACGTCTTCAGGTCGATCGAGCTAAAGGTTTCGCAGTTGCTCAGCGGACAGTTGGTCTGTCCACATGCGCCCGGGGAGAGGTGTTCGGTGGGTGAGCACCTCACGCTCTCGGAGGCGAAGGACGCGGCGGCGCGAGATGCCGCCGACGTTGCTCTTCGGGACGCGCTGTGGCGATGCGTAGGCCGCGATGCCCGTAGTGACCTGCCGAACTCGGCTCAGCGTAGCCAGTTGCTCGCGCTGTATTTCGTCATCCCCTACCTCCGGAAGTCGGCCGGGAGAGTGTCGAGGAGGCTCTGCGTCGACGTCGCCGAGGTGAGGTCGGCTATGGCGTTCGGTGCGTTGTACGGTCTGGCGCTGGCTACCGAAGGCGACGATGTCCGTGACAAGGTCGTCCGATCCGCCAATGCGGCCGGCTGGGCGGTGGAACGGGCTGATCCGGCCGAGCGTGCGACGGATCCGCACAGCCTTGTCGACCGCGTGAGCCGATTTGATGGCGGCTACTCACCCATCCGCAACGAGTCGGACATCCAGGTGGTCGACGAGATGGACCCTTTGTTGTGGGGGCGCATCAGCGGCGAACGCATGGGCGCCACCTTGCACAGCCTGGGGAAGTACGTGGCCTTTACCGCCGATGTGATGGCGGCCATGGGCATCGATGATCCGATCGTGCGGACCGGCGACCTGCTGGCCGGAGCCGAGTTCGCGAGGCGATGGGACTGAGGACCGGCCGCCGGAAGCTGAGTGCGATGTCAGAGGGCCGGGCCGCGCAAACGGCCCGGCCCCTGGGCCGGCGCGCGGTGTCTCTGCCCGCTGAGCCCGAACACGTACTACGGCGACTGGAAGAAGCTGCTCGAAGACGCACGGGTTCGGGACGGCCGCCTTCACGACGCCCGGCACACACCGCCGCCACGTGCTCATGCTGCTCGGTGTCCCGGCCCGGGTCCTCGACCAGATCATGGTGTGGGAGCCGGGACAGCCCCTGTGGACACAAAAACCAGGACGACGAGGTCTGAGGACAACGTCGAAGGGCCCCACCGTGAGGTGGGGCCCTTCGACGTATTGCCCGGTGAGAGCAATGGCGGAGGATACGAGATTCGAACTCGTGAGGGGTTGCCCCCAACACGCTTTCCAAATGTTCGTCTGGGGGTACGTGGACGTGCGGGAGCGTTCTGACCTGCGGTGCAGCCGACTCGGGTGGGGCTTCTGAACGATGTCGTACAGCGGTGAACGCAACCAGAACTGCAACCGTCGCTGACCTACTTGCCGTGTTCCGGGCCGTACCACTGGAGGGCTTGCCCGGTCACCGCGGCGATGCGCTCGAAGTCGTGATCGCGATGGAGCAGGGTGAGCCCCTGCAGCTCAGCGGTCGCGGCGACGACTAGGTCGACAGCTCCGGCACTTCGGTGTTTCCCCTGCTTGGTGAGGGCTTCCTGAACCTGCCAGGCGCGGTCGTAGGCGCGGTCGTCGACGGGAACCCAGCCGAAGATCAGCCGCATGTCCTCGATGCCGCGCGCCCGGTCGGCAGCTGACCGTGCGCTGTAGAAGAACTCGAGCTCGGTGATCGGGCATGTCGCGATGAGTCCAGCCGCGGCGGCCTGGTCCCAGCCGTACTGCTCTGCTTCCCCGCGCATGAACCGCGCGAGCGCGCTGGTGTCGATCAGGAACTGGGCCGCGTTCACCGGCGGTAGTTCTCCTTGTTCTCGAACAGTTCCAGATCAAATGCGCCGTCGCCCGCCGCGGCCCGCAGCCGGGCGAGAGCCAGGGCGCGACGCCGACTCTCCAGCACCTCGCGAAGAGCGGTGTTGACGGTCTCCTTCTTGGTGTTCGTCCCGAGGGCTTTCGCCACGTCCGCGACCAGGTCGTCGTCCAGGTCGATAACCGTCCGACTCATGTGCGCCTCCTGATATCAAATGTGGGGTCGAGTATATCTCGCGAGGTGCCTTGGGGGTGCCATCGGGCGCCTCGGTCTGGCCACCGGGTCCTACGCGGGCATCACGCCGTGGATGCGGGAGAGAACGAAGGCGCGTTCCGTATCGCGCAGGCGACACGGGGCATCAAGGTAGGGCGGGTCGAGTTCGCGGCGCATACCCACAAGTACGGCACGGGCAGGCACCCGATCGAGCCGGCCGACGGCGCACCTCCACCCCTGACCTGGATGAGCTTCCTCGGCCTGAACCCGGGGACCGCTGACGGTGCCGGTCCGTGTCCGGTGCCCGCGAGGGCGTGTGTCAGCCGACGGGGTATCCCTGGGCGAGGGCGGACTTGCGGAAGGCGGGGAGCTTGTCGAGGGGGACGGCGAGGTGGCGTTCGCCGAGGCGGGCGCAGTGGGTGCGGGTGCGGCGGTCGGTGGCGAGGAGGGCCGCGACGGCGGGGTCCGCGCACTCGATGAGGTGCACCGGCCCGGTGTCGCGGACCTGGCCGACGCGGCGGGCGGCGTCGGCCAGCAGGGTGGTGACCGTCTGCGGGAGCGGAGCGGCGGTGGCGTCCAGATAGTGGCGGAGTTCGGCGAGATCACGGCCCGTGTCGGCGGCGGCGAGCAGAGAGGCGGAGGTCAGGGCCCACACGCGGTCGCCGGTGCGCTCGGCGAAGGCGTCGAGGAGAAGGGTCTCGGCGGGGTCGAGTCCGTCGAGGGCCACCACGTCGTGGTTGGGGAGCACCTTCAGGCCGCCAGTACTCTTCGGGGCGGTGTCGACCGACGCGGGGAGGTAGGTGGCGGTCTGCCCGGTGGCATGGGCTCCGAGCGGGTTGAGGCGGAGGGCGAGGAGGCCGTCGTAGCGGCTGATGCAGTCGGTCCAGTCGGCGCCCCAGTTGTCGCGGTAGTCGTCGCGGGCGCCCACCGGCGGCCGGTGGTCCACGTCGATCAGGCCGAGGACCGCGGCGTACTCGAAGAGCACGGCGAGGGTGTAGCGGCCCTGGAGGAGTTCCCAGTTGTGGAACCCGTCATAGCCGAGGCTGCCGTATTCGGGGTCTTCCAGGTAGAGCTTCCACAGGGCGCGCTCACTGCGGGCGATCCTGGGATCGTGACCGGCCTTGCGCATGGTGCGGAAGAGCGTGTCGACGTCGGTCCACTCACCGGGTGCACAGGTGGCCAGGGCCGCGCCGACCTGGGCCCGGCGCGGCTTGACAGCGGTGAGGACGTTCGCCGCGCGCTGGCCCTTGATCGCTTCGACGCGGGAGAACTCGTCGATCACGCCGCGGCTGAGCCAGCGCCGCCACAGCAGGGCGAGAGTGTCGTGTGCCGGTTTGGTCAGCGCCGCCCTGCCGCGTGCGGTCAGTGCGAGTTTTCCGGAGGTGAGTTCGGCGAGTCCGCCGGCCTGGAGCAGCAGCGGCCAGGCGAAGGACGCGATCGGCTCCTCGGCGTAGAAGTCGCCGCCGCTGAGCGCTTCCGCGACCGCCTTGACCGTCGCCGCGGACGGGCGGAGTGTCTTCTCGCTGCAGCGCAGTCGGCCTGCCGCGCACAGCTGAAGCACCGCCTTCAGGTTGGCCTGCGCCTCGTGCTCGGTCGTGCGTACCCGATGTTCGTCGTGCTCGCTGGTCACAGCGGCCCCGCCCCCAGGACGTAGTGGTAGTTGCCCGCGCCGCAGGTGCGCTCCAGCGTGCGTACGACCTTCTGGGCGTCGTCGCGTGGGCCGTTGGTGTAGAACGGCTTCCCCTGGCGACCGAAGCCGATCCGCGGGGCGGCCGGGCCGGGCTCGCCGAGGTGTACGGAGACCTGCGCGAAGTCCGGCGCGGGCTCGAAGCCGAGGGCGCGGGCGTACGCCACACCACCGTGCACGATGCTCTGCGCCTGCTCCAGGCCGATCCGCAGCGGAGGTTGGTCGAACGCCCGGTAGTAGTCGCGTACGTAGGCGTCCAGTGACCCTCCGCCCATCACCTGTGGGCCGACGGTGTCCTTGACACCGAGGCAGTAGACGTCGACCAGGAACCCGCAGAGGGTGACCCGGCTGGCACGCTCCTGGCGGGCGATCAGGACCTGGGCGAAACCGGCGGCCTCGGGATCCTCGGCGCCCTCGGCGTCGGCACGTGCCCAGTCGGGGGCCCCGGACAGCTCCAGGCCGGTGCTCCAGCCGCCGTTCACCCAGCAACCCACCACCGGGCGCGCGGTCGGCGCGGCGGTGCTCTGCTGTTCGTGGGCCACCTGGCGCACCAGCGCACTCGCCCGGGCCGGTCTCAGTCCGAGCGCCCGAGCGATCTGCTTCGGTCCGCTGCCCTTCTCCCGCAGCGACCGTACCTGGGACAGTAGTTGCGCATCGTCGTCGTCCACGGGGCCATTGTTCCGCAGCGCCGGGGCGTCAGGTGCGGGGGTTGGCTGTTCCCGTTGTCCCCGAATGGGGGATGTGCGTGGGCATGCGGGGCCCGAGCCGGATGGTTCCCGGCCGCCCGTTCGTGCAGGGCAAGGCGTTCCCGTACGGGTGAGACGGCCACCCGCGGTCCTGCTGCTCCGTAGGGTTGGGCCGAGGCGGCACGGACGCGGGAACAGGGAGGACGGACTCATGGCCAAAAGCGCCAGGGAGCGGCTGGGCGTGCTGCTCGGCGGGTCGAAGGCGGCGGAGTTCAGCGCCCGGCTCGAAGCACCAGCGGAAGGCGTCCGCCTTGAGGTGGCAGGGGTGGGACCGGTGCGTCTGCCGCTGCGCGCGCCGCAGGTGAAGAAGCTGATCACGGTGGCGCGTCCGGCACTGTTCGGCCGGGGCGAGGACACCCTGAGCGACAGCAGTGTGCGTGACACCTGGCAGATCCCGCCGGACCAGGTCACGCTGGGCGGCCCGGCCTGGCCGACGCTGCTCGACGGCGCGCTGGAGTACTTCCGGGGCGAGCTCGGGCTCCCCGCGCAGAGCAGTCTGAGGGCCGAGCCGCATGCGCTCCTCGTGTACGGCAAGGGGCAGTTCTTCCTCCCCCACCAGGACTCGGAGAAGGACGACGCCATGGTGGGCACGCTGGTGCTGTCGCTGCCCTCGGCACACACCGGCGGCGAACTGGTCATCGGGCACGCCGGGCAGAGCCGGACCTACCGTGCGTCGAGGACGGAGCTGAGCCTGGTGGCCTTCTACGCCGACTGCCCGCACGAGGTGACACCGGTCAGGAGCGGCTACCGGGTGACCCTCACGTTCAACCTGCTGGCCGAGCGAGGGGCCCCGGAGCGGGAGTCCGGCCCGCTCGACGACATGGCGCACTGCCTGGAGGAACACTTCAACGCACCGGCCAGGCCGCGCTACGGCGGCCAGGCCCTCGATCCGCCCCGTCGTCTTGTCTACCTGCTCGATCACGAGTACACCCAGCGGGGTCTCGGCTGGGACCGGCTCAAGGGCGCCGACGCGGAGCGCGCCGCGCTGCTGCGCGCCGCGGCCGCGCAGGCAGGGTGCGAGACGGTACTCGCCCTCGCCGAGGTGAAGGAGACCTGGGACGCCACTCCGGCCGGGTACGACCCCTGGGACGACTACGGCTACGACGAGGAGGACGGAGAGGAAGAGGAAGAAGGAGCAGCCGCGGCCGACGGCGCGGGTGCCGACGAGGACTACGAGCTCGGCGAGCTGATCGACGACGAGATCACCCTCGGCTGGTGGACCGGTCCGGACGGCACCGGCGGCGAGCAGATCTCGCTGTACGTCCGCGACTACGAGAGCTGCGCCAGTACCCCGAGTGCGGACCTGAAGCCCTATGACTCCCAGTACGAGGGTTACATGGGCAACTACGGCAACACGCTGGACCGCTGGTACCGGCGGGCCGCAGTCGTGGTGTGGCCACGAGAGCGGGCCTTCGCGGCGCGCGGCGAGGCCGGATCGCGGTGGGCACTCGAGGAACTGCAGGCCCGTATCACCAAGGGCGACCGGGACGGCGCACGCGCCGCGGCCGAGTCCCTCGCGCCGTTCTGGAAGGGCAGTGGTGTACAGCCCGGTCAGCTGGGGAGCGCGCTGCGGGTGGCCGAGGGCCTTCAGGCGCCCGGGACCGCCGCGATGCTCCTTGAGCCGTTCCGGATCGGCGCGCTCGCTCCGGAACACGCGGACGACCTGGCCGCGGTGGCGAAGCGGTACGACGTCCCGTGGCTGGGCCAGGTCACCGAGGGCTGGTTCGGCGGTGCGCAGAACCGCTTCGAGGGGCACCGGTACGACTGGACCGAGCGGCTTCCCCAGCTGTGCGCGGCGCTGCTCTGCGACCGGAGTCCCGCGGTGGCCCAGCTGCTGTTGACCGGAGCCTGGGCCCAGGTGGACGGTGAGCTGCGGCTGTGGGCCGAAACCGGGCCGGCCGAGATCCGCCGCGCGCGGTTGGAGCGGCTGAGCCTGCCGCTGCTGCGCATCCTGGAAGCGGCCGACACGAAGCTGCGCGGCAGGATCATGGCAGCGTTGCGTTCCTGCCCGGACACGGTCCTCGAGTGCCTGCTGCCGATGCTGCGCCACGCGGCGCAGGAACAGACGGAGGGCGAGTCCCGGTCGGCGGTGCTCGGAGCGGTGGCACGGGAGTGCGGGGACCGGCTCGGCGCGCTCGCGCGACGGGCGCCGCGCGCCGCGGATGACTGGTCGGTGGCGTGGACCGGGTGCGGCTGCGAGCTGTGCGGCACCCTGGGTGCGTTTCTCGGCTCCCGTTCGCGGCGGACGCTGGAGTGGCCGTTGGCGAAGGACGGGCGGCGGCACGTGCACAGCAGGATCGACACGGCCGAGCTGCCCGTAGGCCATCAGACCAGGCGGCAGGGACGCCCGTACACGCTGGTGCTGACGAAGACCGAGGAGCTGTTCTCGCGCGAGCGGGCGACCCGCCGCCAGGCCGGAGCCGACCTGACCTGGCTGGCCTCGACATGGAACCTTTCCGGCGAGGTCGGATTTGAGCCGGGGCCGTGACACGAGGCGTGGTGCAAGCGGCTGCTGATCTTGGCCGGGCGCCGTACGACCAGTGGTTCTCTCGGCCGGTGTTCGCGGTCTGCACACAACGATTCGCCGACATTGCTCTACGCAGCGACTTGTTCGCACACTTCCTGATCGGCGGCCGAGTCATCGTGGAGTGCCGGGCGGCGAAGCGTTTCGAGCCACGAGAGGCAGCCCTCTGACAGCCACGTGCCGACCCGGTCTCTATGACAGTGGGGTGCGCGGCCTCACCTCGTGATCGAAAGGCGGATGAGAATGCCCGCGGAGACCGATGTCGCCGCGGCCTCCCGGTACCCGAGCCGTCATGTACATCTGCTACATTCATGACATGAGTGAACCAGTGATCGAATCCATGGCGGATGTCCGCAGTCACCTCGCTGACGTCATCGATCGCGCCCGCCGGGACGACACCCCGACGATCATCACTCGGCGGGGCAAGCAGGAAGCCGTCGTGATCGACATCCAGGAGTACCAGCGCCTGCGTGAGATCGCGGAGAACGCCGAAGAGGCGTGGCTCAACGAGCTGGCCGACGAAGCCGAGTCCGAGGGTGCGGAGGGGTCGGTCTCGCTCGAAGAGATGGCCGCCCTGCTGCGCGCTCAACAGGGCTGACCTCATGGGGTACGTCACGCGCTTCACGCCGCACGCTCAGCGGGACATGTTCAAGGTTCCGCGCCCTGACGCCCTGCGCATTCTGTACCGCCTCGCCGAACTCCAGAAGGCGCTGGACGCCGGCGACACCGCCTCGTTCGACATCAAAGCCCTCCAGGGGCACAGCGTCCGCTGGCGGCTCAGGGTCGGCGACTATCGCGTCGTCTACACCGTTGAGGACGGTCAGCTGATCGTGTGGGTCCTGACGGTCGGCAATCGCCGCGACATCTACCGCCACGTTCCATAGGCCCTCCGCAGTGCAGGTGGGTGCCGACTGCCCGCTGGGGGTCGCGGGGCGTGCGCCTGCCTGTTTGTCGAGATGCCCTGAATGTCGCCTGTAAACGCAACCAAAACTGCAACCGACGCACAACGAAGAGCCGAACCGCAATTGCGGCTCGGCTCTTCGTTTCGCCTGGTCAGGCGACTGCGGAGGATACGAGATTCGAACTCGTGAGGGGTTCCCCCCAACACGCTTTCCAACTGTGGTGGTGGGGTGATGGGCTGCGTGCGGGGGCGTTCACCTGCGTTCATGGACGGCCGGTCGTCAAAGCGGCTACCGTCTTCGGGCCCGTCTGAACGGCCATGAACGGCGCTGAATGAGACGGAAACTGAGACGGGCGTTGGCGTCCGGGCGGGTACAGGTGTCGTCGGGCTACAGGCCGCGAAGTGCCTCGTGGAGGTCGCCGTAGGCGCTCCAGCAGGTGACGCTGCCGTCGTCGTTCAGGCTGCCCATGTACCAGTCGTCGTCGTTGACGGCTTTCACCAGACAGAGTCCGTGGAATCCCAGGACGATCTCGGCGTGGAGCCGCTCGCCTTGTGCCGGCCAGCCTGTCACGACTCGATCGGTGTCGAGAGGTGTGGCCTCCCAGTCGCCGGAGACCTGACGGATCTCCTCCAGAGTCCAACCCGCCGGGAGCTGCCTGCCTGCCATCCAATGATGATGACAGCCACCGCACGTGCCGTGCGGGACGGCTTCTCAGAGCACCGCTCTAGGAGTTCGATCGAGCGGCTCTCATACGGCCCTCGCGGTCCTACCGATTTGGCGTGCGTGATCACTCAAGGGTGTCTGCGTCCATGGTCGTTGATGTCAGCTGGTGATGTCAGGTTGGATGGTGCGATGGAGCGTATTGAGGCCGAGCTGTTCACAGATGGTGGCAACGACGCCGTGGTTCGCATGCCCGGCAGGCGGTTCCCCGGGGTCTTGGTGCAGGGCGACTCCCTTCACATTCTCCGCAGCGCCGTGGCCGAGGTGGTGGAGGCGTGCGAGCGAGGCGATCTGGAGGAAGCTCGGGACTCCGCCGGCCTTCTTCTGGCGGACCTGGATGCTCTGTTGATGCGGTACGAGGCTGCGTTGGGCGGGCACGAGATTGCGCGGCCGTACTGAGCTGTCGGGCCATCGGCTTGGGAAGCCGCGTTCATCCGCGCCCGGTGCGGGTGCTGACCTAGATGAACGGCTGGGTCGTGGCCTCGTCGGGGATCAGTTGCTTTCACCGTAATTCCCCGCTGCTCCCCGCTGGATCTGGTGCGCTTGTGGTGCGCCGCCGTTGTGTGGTGCGTCTGCCATCAAGGGCAACGCTCTGGGAGGGGCTTTGGGAGCCAAGACGGGACTGCTGGTGTATGCCGACGGCGACGTACCGGAGCTGCTGCGACGAGTGGGAGCGGCGGACCGTGATCGGACTGCCGGCATGATGCGGCGGCCGTGGTCGGACATGGCGGCGCGCCCGCACAGTCGCCGGTCTGCCGGACGGCTTCCGGTTCTACGACCTTCGTCACACCGGACACACGCTCTCGACCCGTTCGGGCGCGACTCTCAAGGACACGATGGTTCGCGCTGGCCAGTCCTCTGAGAAGGCCGCGGTCATCTATCAGCACTCCGACGAGGAGCGACAGCGGGACGTACTGGCAGGCCTCGATGACCTGGTCCGCGCCGAGCGCGCGAAGCACCACAAGGGCAACCCCGCGCACCACAAGGAAAAGCCCACGGGCGGCTGGGGTCTGTCTTCCGGATCAGATCGTGGGGCGGCGGCGAGCGCGGAGCAGGTAGACGCCCTTCGCGGCGTAGACGGCGGCCATGAGCGCGAAGCCGACGAAGGCGAGCCAGAACCAGGATTCCGCCACCACAAGACTCAGTAGCAGGCCGCCGATGAGCAGCAGGTTGCCGACGGCGTCCAGCAGGTCGAGGCGTGCCTTGAGACGCACGGTGGAGTCGAGTCCCCGCAGTCGGCGGATGATGGGGACGAGAGCGAGGGCCTGTAAGACGGCCAGTCCGATAGGGATCCAGACGAACCAGTCAGGTATGTCCACGGCGCGCACTGTATCGCTCGCCCGGGACTCCGCGTGACGAAGATCCGAAAGGGGCGCCTGGCTGCGCCCTGATGGTGCGGATGTGGTGCGCGCCCCGCCCACCGGTCTAGACAACAAAGAACCCCCGGGTCAACGGACCTGGGGGTTTCATCATGGAGCGGGTGACGAGAATCGAACTCGCGCTCTCAGCTTGGGAAGCTTGGGTCCTGCGGGCTCGATAGTCCCGCTGACCTGCTGTCGAGCCGCGTCATGACCTGACGGCGCCTCTGGGTGGGTGACCGTAGTTCCCCGTGGTTCCCCGCAGTATCTGGCACGGCTCTGGCACGGGACGCGTTCAGGTTAGTCAGTCGCGCCGCGAACCCGGCACGCCGCTAACGGATCCGAGATCGGTGGAGGCGGTCAACGAGTGGGCCGCGGTTCTGAGGTCGTTCTCCCATCCCGGGAGTTCGTCCGGTTCCATCCATTCGCTGTAGTCCGCTGCGACGGAGAGGAACTGTGTCTCCTCCGGTGTGCGGGCTGCGACCGTCATCGACAGCCGGTCGGCTACGTCCCTGGGGCCCAGCTCGCCTTTCGCGAGACCGAACGCGAGGTTGACGAGGAGCCAGCGGCCGGCTGTCTCCTCGTCGGGAAGGGGTATGCCGAGTTCGTGCAGGGCTTGGACGTACAGTCCACGGATCTCGGCCTCGTCGCTCCTGCGTGGCAGGCCGGCCAGTTCGCGCAGGGCGGGGGAATCACGCCCGTCGACGAGCGCATGAGCAGCGAGCATCGGGAGCTCCTCGGGTAGGAGTACCTCCGCCACATACCGCCAAGCGCTGTGCTGCAACCGGTCCATACGCCCATCGTGAGAGCAACGAGCCATCCTGGCCACCTGATTACTGTTCTGGCCTCGGCTGTTGCCCTTGGGTTTACCGGGGATCTCGGTGACCTGCGCGTCATCTGTTCAGGGGCGGTGCGCCTGGTGGTCGTCGTTGGTCGTAGGCACCGGCTTCCTCGCTGCCGTGCAGACAACGGCTCCGGAGGCCCCTTGGGAGCTGGGCAACGCAGCAGGTCACGGCCCTGCCTACGACAGATCAGGCCGGACGAGTCCACGGATAGTCCACAGCTGCTGAGTACCTCCTTAGGAGTTCGACTGGGGTCACTGCTGACCCTGGTCTTCCAGCGCCCGACCTCTGCCTCATCATGTCCCTCATGTCACTGACCTTCGGCCCTGACCGGCAGACCCGCGATTTCCAGTGCGACTGCTGCCAAGCCCCCATTGAGCGGGCCTGGAACTACGTCTACGCAGACGGCGCGCCCTACGCGGTGTACTTCGCAAACTGCTACCACCACAAGGACCGGGATCACGACGCGTGGATAGACGTGATCTTCGGAACGTGGGGTGTCGGGTCCGACCAGTGGGACGACCATGTCTCGTTTGCGTGTCGGGTGGGGCCGGTCGTCGGCCAGGACGAGCCCGCATCCACCCTCGTTACAGCAGGTCTCGCGCATCCTGACGGCCCGCTCTTCGGTCGCAAGCTCGACCGAGAAGCCGCCTCGCAGCATTCACGCCTGGCAGATTTCTGGCAGGTGTCGGACTTCGTCTTGGAGCACGACCTGCTGGTACGAGGTCACATCTACGGGCGCTGACCAACCTGTCGACCACGGCGCTCCCCCTTCCGCAGCAAGCCACCTGCCAGTACAGCGCGAGGCCGGTACGTCGGGCCGAGGAAAGGAGTCCGCCCCGGGAACCGAGCTTGTTTTCCTGCACTCGGTTCCCGGGCGTGACCTCTTCGTCCCGAAGCAACTTGGGTGGGCGTCCGGCCTTGGGCTGGTGTGGCGTTCACCTGCACTGACGGTCCGCAGACGTTCGTGCTCGTCCGCCGTTGTTCGTCGGCGTTGTCACGCAGTTAGACACTCACCGGGTGCCCGGTGCGGCACCCGGTGCCGATCAGCGCACGGCCACTTAGTTCCAATGCCGTGTAGTTAGGCGCGGGGCTGACGTGTCAAGCCGCCTGAAGCGGAGATGGAGCTCCTGCTAGAACCGTGTCGACCAAGATCACTGTTC
>NZ_JBFAKW010000155.1:0-21021 GCF_040655955.1 Streptomyces sp. NPDC050263
CTCGTACTGGACGTACTTGGGCTTTCGGCCGGTGCGGCGAGAGTGCGTGCCGGGCGTCGCGACGGGGCGAACGTTGCCTGCCGCGGCACTAGGACTCGGTCAGGGTCCGTTCCAGTGCCGCCCGCTGGAGCGGCAGCGCCTCCGTGTACAGGTCGCGGCCCTTGCGGGTGAGGGCGACCCATACTCCGCGCCGGTCCTCGATGCAGACGGAGCGCTCCACCAGGCCTTCCTTCTCCAGCCGGCCGATGAGGCGGGACAGTGCGCTCTGGCTGAGATGCACCCGGCCGACGAGGTTCTGCACCCGGCAGTGGTCGCCCTCCCGGGGCGCCTCGGAGGCGAGGATGTCGAGCACTTCGAAGTCACTCGCACCGAGGCCGTGCGGGTGCAGCGCACGATCGATCTCGCACATCGTGCGCGCGTGCACCGACAGGATGTCCCGCCACCGCTCTTCGAGGCCCGCCCCGGCTGTCTTCGCTGCCATACCCGCACGGTAACACCGATCCCGACATTTGTTGCCCGTGCAACTAGTGCGGGTGCATGCGGTGTGGGCCAGTGGTGGGCGCGGGGCGTGCGGCGCCTCAGGCGGTCGGGTCCTGGAGCAGCCCCACCAGGTTGCCGTCCGCGTCCTTCAGGAAGGCGATCAGCCTGCCGCCGCCGACGTCCTGGGCGTCCTGCAACAGCTCCGCGCCCGCCGCGACCAGCGCCGCGAGCCGCTCGCGCAGGTCCGTGACGTGCCAGTACGGAACCGGCCCGGTCATGCCCTTGGCGTGGCCGTTCGGGTCGAGGCCGACATCCTGCCCGGCGGCCTTGAAGCCGACGTAGTAGGGCTCGTCGGCATACGGCTCGACTTCCAGCAGCGCGCTGAACAGGGCCTTCGCCCGGTCGAGGTCCTTGACGGGATAGATGATCGTCTGCAGGCCGGTGGTGGTCATGGGGGTCACTCCTCGCTGGTGCGCGGCCCGACGGGATCGCGTCGGTGATTTCACGCTACGGCGGGGTGCGGGCAGGGCGCTTCTCCGATCCTGACCGATGGCCGTCCTGACCGATGGCCGTCCTGATCCATGGCCCTCCTGATCGATGACGAAGGGGGGCCGGTCGAGGGGACCGGCCCCCCTTCACCTCACGTGGAGTCCCGTTTCACCAGCTCCGTCGGCAGGATCACCGCCGCCGGGTCCTCGCCTCCGATCTGGGCCAGCAGCACCCGGACCATCTCGGCGCTGATGCGGTCGTAGGGCTGGCGGATGGTCGTGAGGGCGGGGGTGGCCTCGGTTGCCGCGGCGGAGTCGTCGAAGCCGCCCACGGACACGTCCTCGGGGACCCGGCGGCCCGCCCGGCGCAGCGCTGTCAGAGCGCCCTGCGCCATCAGGTCGGAGGCCACGAACACGGCGTCCATGTCGGGGGCCCGGGCCAGCAGACGTTCGACGCCCGCCTGGCCGCTGGCCCGGCTGTAATCGCCGGAGACGACGAGCCGCTCGTCGATCTCGACGCTCGCCTCCGTGAGGACCTCCTTGTAGCCGGCCAGGCGGTCGACGCCGCCCGGCGTGTCCAGCGGGCCGCTCACCATGCCGATCCGGCGGCGGCCCAGCGACAGCAGATGGCGCACCATGTCACGGGCGCCGTCCCGGTCGTCCGCCGCCACATAGCTCACCTTCGTGCCGGGCCCCATGGGCTTGCCGCACTGGACGAGGGGCACCCCCGCCTCACGCAGTTGCTCCGCGACCGGGTCGCCGGAGTGGCTGGAGACCAGCAGCACACCGTCGACGTGACCGGCCGTGATGTAGCGCGTTATGCGCCGCCGCTCGTCCTTGGTGCCCGCCAGCATCAACAGCAGCGGGATGTCGTGCGCCGCCAGCGCCTGGGTGCAGCCGCTGAGCAGCACATTGAAGTTCGGGTCCTCGAAGAACCTCTCCTGCGGCTCCGTCAGCAGAAAGCCCACGGAGTCCGAACGGCCGGTGATCAGGGAGCGGGCGTGCCGGTTCACGACGTACCCCGTCTTGCGGATGGCGGCGTTGACCGCCTCCGCAGCCGACGGGCTGACATAGTGCCCACCGTTGAGCACCCGCGAGACGGTGCCTCGTGAGACCCCTGCCTCGCGCGCGACGTCGTGGATGGTCGGCGGTCTGCGCCGGCCCCCCGCACCATGGTTCATGGTCATGACTTTACGGCTCCGGACAGCAGATCCAGGCTCCAGAAGCGCTGGACGACCAGGAACAGCGCCACGAGCGGGATCACCGCGAGGAACGCGCCGGTGATCACCAGCGTGTACAGGGCCGGCTGGTTGGAGCCCTGCTCCAGCAACGTGAACAGACCGAGCGTGATCGGGAACTTCTCGTCGTCGCTGAGCATGATGTACGGCAGCAGGAAGTTGTTCCACACCGCGACGAACTGGAACAGGAACACCGTGACCAGTCCGGGGATCATCATCGGCAGCGCGATCCGGGTGAAGATCCGCCACTCGCTCGCCCCGTCCATCCGGCCCGCCTCCACCACGTCACCGGGCACGGCCGCGGCCGCGTAGATGCGCGCGAGGTAGACGCCGTAGGGGGAGAGGATCTGCGGCAGCAGCACGGACCAGTAGGAGTCCGTGAGGTCGGCGTTCGCCATCAGCAGGTACTGCGGGACGGCGAGGATGATCGGCGGCATCAGCACGCCCGCCAGCAGGATGTTGAACATCGTCTCGCGGCCGCGGAAGCGGTAGATCGCCAGCGCGTACCCGCTGACCGCGGACACGCACGTCGACAGCAGCGCGCCGAGACCGGCGTAGAGGGCGGAGTTGCCCATCCACGTCCAGTACACGCCGTCGCGGTAGGCGTTGAGATCCTTGAGGTTGTCGGCGAAGCCCGTGCCCGGCAGGAACGTGAACGTGGAGAACAGTTCGCGCCCGGACTTGGTGGACGCGATGAGGACCCACGCGACCGGGAGGAGACAGTAGAGGGCCCCCAGCAGCAGCGTGATCGTGGGCACCAGCGAGATCCGGCTGCGCAGCGGCGGGCGGCTGCGGGCCGCGCCGGAGGTGCCGGCCGCCGACGGCGCCTTCTGTACGGCAAGAGAACTCATCCTGCTGCCTCCTGCTTGTCACGGCGGTTCGCGGCCCGCAGGAAGCCGAACGACAGCACCAGCGTGGCGATCGCGATGATCACGGCCTCGGCGGCCGCCTGGTAGATGTCACCGGTGCCGAAGGCGTCCCGGTACACCTTCATCAGCGGACTCCAGGTCGTGGACACGGAGTTGGTGAGCGGCTTCAGGGTGGTCGGCTCGTTGAACACCTGGAGCGTGGCGATGATCGAGAAGAAGAAGGTCAGCACCAGCGAGGGCGCCACCATCGGGATCTTGATCTTCAGCGCGATCTGCAGCGGGGTGGCGCCGTCCAGCTTCGCCGCCTCGTACACCTCGGCCGGGATGGCCTGCAGCGAGGTGTAGATGACGATCATGTTGAAGCCCGTGCCGCCCCAGACCGCGATGTTGGAGAGGGCGAGATAGAGGGGGCCGCCGTCCAGCAGGTCCGGCTGCGGCAGACCCAGCTTCTCCAGCACGAAGTAGAAGGGGCTGACGTCCGGCAGGTACAGGAAGCCCCAGAGCAGCGCCGCCACCACGCCGGGGATGGCGTACGGCAGGAAGATCGCGAGCCGCGTGAACGGGGCGAACCGCACCTTCTCGGAGTCGAGCATCAGCGCGAACAGCAGCGCCAGGCCCAGCATCAGCGGGACGACGATGCAGCCGTACCCGAGGACGCGCAGCGCGCCGTCGACGAGTTCGCTGTCGGTGAGGGCGTCGGTGTAGTTCTCGACGCCGGCCCAGACCTCGCTGCGTGCGCCGGCGCCCAGGCCGAGCCCGGAGACCTTCACCTTGTGGAAGCTGAGCCAGACCGCGTACCCGATGGGCAGGGCGAAGAACAACGCGAAGAGGATCGTCGCGGGGATGAGGAAAAAGTAGGGGGCGCTTCGCGCTCGTTTGAGGGTGGTGGGAGACGGGAGGGCGTACGGGGCCCCCTTGACCCCGTACGACTTCCGGCGTGCGGTGGTCACTCGGAGACCTCGAAGCCCTGCTTCTTCATGTCGGCGACGGTGGCCGACTGCATCGTGGCCAGGGCGGCGGAGAAGTCCGACTTGTCCTTGGCGGCGGCGCCGAACGCGTCCTTGAAGGTCGTGTAGGCGACGTTCACGTTCGGGCCCCAGGCCGAGGGCGCCGTGGTCTTCGCGATCTTGGCGGCCAGGGTGTAGAAGTCGGCCTGCGTCGAGAAGAAGTCCGGCGGGGTGGTGAAGGCGCCGCTGAGCTGGGCGGAGGTGGACGCCGGGTAGATGCCGCCCTCCTTGGCCAACGCGGTGAGCGCGTCGCCGTCGGTGTTGAGCCAGGCGGCGAACTTGGCGGCGGCCGCCTTGTGCTTGGAGTCCGTCGTCACGGCGGTGGAGGAACCGCCCCAACTGCCGGTCACGTTCTCGCTGTCGGACCACTGGGGGAGCGGGGCCATGGCCCACTTGCCCTTGGTGTCGGGCGCGGCCGTGGTCAGCGTGCCCGGGGCCCAGACGGCGGAGACCCAGGCGATCTGCTTGCCGGTGTTGAGCGCCTTGTTCCAGGCCGGGGTGTACATCGGCTGGTTGTCGACGGCGCCCTCCTTGACGAGGCCGCCCCAGAAGTCGGCGACCTTCTTGGTGGCCGCGTCGTCGATGCCGACGTTCCACTTGTCGCCGGAGGTGGTCCACCACTTGGCGCCGGCCTGCTGGGCGAGGCCCGCGAAGAGGCCGGAGTCGTTGGCGGAGAACGTGGTGAGGTCGGTGTCCGGGGCCTTCTTCTTCAGCGCGCGGGCGGTCTCGGCGAACTGCTCCCAGGTGGTGGGGACCGTCAGGCCGTACTGCTTGAAGAGGTCGGCGCGGTAGTAGAACATCATCGGGCCGATGTCCTGCGGCACCGCGTAGACGGCGTCCGTGCCCAGCGTGGTCTGCTGCCAGACGCCGTCGGCGAACTTGGCTTTCGCGTCGCCGACGTTCTCGGCTATGTCCGCCAGCGCGTCATTGCTGACCAGCGTCGGCAGCGCCTGGTACTCGGCCTGGACCAGGTCGGGGGCCTTGCCGGCGGTGTGCGCGGTGAGGATCTTGGTGACCAGCGTGTCGCCGGACGCCTGCTTCTTCACCGTGACCGTGATCTGGTCCTGCTTGCCCTGGCCCTTGTTCCACAGGTCCACGACCTTGTCCATGCCGGGCGTCCACGTCCAGTACGTGAGCGAGACCGGACCGGACTCGGCGCCGCTGTCCTCGTCGGACGAGCCGCAGGCGGCGAGGGCGGTGGCGCCGAGCGTGACGGCGATGGCGGATGCCACGAATCTGCGGAGCCGGCTGCGCTTCGTGTTGGGCATGGATCTCTCCCCTGACCTGGGTCCTGGCGTCTGTGAGCGTTCACAGTAGAGAAACATCCCGGACACTTGTCAATGGTTGTTGCTGTGCGGTTATGTTGGGCTCGCGCCGCCGATGTTGTGTGTGCACGTTCCCAAAATGTTCGATCAAACGGGAGAAATCCATGCCGGAGACCACCCCCAGGGGCCTGACCGGGCTCGCCTTCGGTGGGGACTACAACCCCGAGCAGTGGCCGGAAAGCGTCTGGCGGGACGACGTCCGGCTGATGCGCGAGGCCGGCGTCACCATGGTGAGCGTCGGGATCTTCTCCTGGGCCCTGCTGGAGCCCGCTCCCGGCGAGTACGACTTCGGCTGGCTCGACCGCGTCATCGGCCTGCTGCACGAGAACGGCATCCGCGTCGACCTGGGCACCCCCACCGTGGCCCCGCCGGTCTGGTTCTACCGCCGCCACCCCGAGGCGTTGCCCGTGACCCCCGAGGGCGTGCGCTACGAGTTCGGCTCCCGCGCCGCGATCTGCCACAGCAACGCGCACTACCGCGCCGCCGCCGCGAACATCACCGCACAGCTCGCCGAGCGCTACGGCGACCACCCGGCGCTGGCGATGTGGCACGTGCACAACGAGTACGGCGCCCCCGTCTCGGCCTGCTACTGCGACTCCTGCGCCGCCCACTTCCGCCGCTGGCTGGAGAGGACCTACGGCACGATCGACGCGGTCGACGAGGCCTGGGGCACCGCCTTCTGGGGCCAGCGCTACGCGAGCTTCGAGGACGTCAACCCGCCGCGCGCCACCCCCACCGTCGGCAACCCGGGCCAGGCCCTCGACTACAAGCGGTTCGCCGACGCCACCATGCGCGAGAACTTCGTGGCGGAGCGGGACATCCTGCACCGCCTCGCGCCCGGCCTCCCGGTGACGACCAACTTCATGACCGCCCTCAGCCAGTGCGACTCGGTCGACTACTGGGCCTGGGGCCGCGAGGTCGACATCGTCACCAACGACCACTACCTGATCACCGACGGCCGGCGCACCCACGTCAACCTCGCGATGGCCGCCGACCTGACCCGCTCCGTCGGCGCCGGCGCGCCCTGGATCCTCCTCGAACACTCCACCTCGGGCGTCAACTGGCAGCCGCGCAACCCCGCCAAGGCCCCCGGCCAGATGGCCCGCAACTCCCTGGCGCACGTGGCCCGCGGCTCCGAGGGCGCCATGTTCTTCCAGTGGCGGCAGTCCCGGCGCGGCGCCGAGAAGTTCCACTCGGCGATGGTCCCGCACGGCGGCACCGACACCCGCGTGTGGCGCGAGGTCGTCGAGCTCGGAGCCTGCCTCGACTCCCTCGCGACGATCCGCGGCACCCGCACCGAGGCCGACGCGGCGGTGCTCTGGGACTGGCACTCCTGGTGGGCGCAGAACCTCGCCTGGCGCCCCAGCGAGGACGCCGACCCGCGCGAGCGCGCCGACGCCTTCTACGAGGCCCTCTACGACCGCCACCTCACGGTCGACTTCGCCCACCCCGAGTCCGACCTCTCGAAGTACCCGCTGGTCGTGGTGCCCGCCCTCTACCTGATGACGGAGGCGGCCGGGCACAACCTCAAGAGTTACGTCGAGAACGGCGGCACCCTCGTCGTGTCGTACTTCTCCGGCATCGTCGACGAGCACGACGCCGTCCACGAGGGCGCCTACCCGGGCGCGCTCCGGGACGTCCTGGGCCTCACCGTCGAGGAGTTCTCACCGCTGCTCCAGGGCGAGAACATCCGCCTCACCGGCCCCGACGGCTCCGAGCTGACCGGCGACGTGTGGACCGAGTTCGTCGTCCCGCGCGGGGCCGAGACCGTCTGGACGTACGCCGACGGCCTCACCGCCGGCCACCCCGCCGTCACCCGGCACCGCCTCGGCGAGGGCACCGCCTGGTACGTCTCCACCCGCCTGGGCCCCGACGGTCTGGACGCGCTGCTCGGCTGGGCCGCCGATGACGCGAGCATCGCCCCGCGCGCCGACCTGCCCCGGGACGTCGAGGTCGTGCGCCGCTCCGGCGAGACGGGCAGCTACCTCTTCGCCGTCAACCACACCGCCACCGACGCCAAGGTGCCGCTGGACACGTCCGGCACCGAACTGCTGACGGGTGAACGCGCCGCCGGCCGCCTCGCGGTCCCGGCGGGAGCCGTCCGGGTCGTGCGACTCGACGGCTGAGCCGACTCCCCCTTCGCCCGTGGAGCCGCGAGCCGCGGGCGGAGGGGGGCCCTCATCACCTGAGGGAATCCTCAACCCATCACGTCGAAGGGACGACGGACGACGATGTTCCATCCCAGACGCACCCTCAGAGCCCTGCTGCTGCCGCTCGCCGCGGGACTCTCCTTCATCGCCCTGCCCGCGCAGACCGCCCAGGCGGCCGCCACCCTCACCAACGCCGGCTTCGAGACGGACGGCGCCGGCACCGCGACGCCGGCCGGCTGGTCCACGTACTCGGCGGCCGGGCAGAACTCCGCCTCCTTCACCGAGGCCGGCGGACACGGCGGCAGCTACCGGCTGACCCACTGGGCGTCCACCGCCTACAAGGTGGAGACCTACCAGTACCTGTCGGGACTGACCAACGGCAACTACAAGCTCTCCGCCTGGGTCCGTTCCGGCGGTGGCCAGAACTCCGCCTACATAGCCCTGAAGAACTGCGGCGGTTCGGAACAGCGCACCGATCTCCCGGTCTCCGCGAGCGGGTGGATCCACATCGTCACGCCGATCACCGTGACGAACAACCAGTGCACCGTCAGCATCAACAGCGACGCGAACGCGGGCAACTGGCTCAACGTCGACGACCTGACCTTCACCTCCGGCACGACCGGACTGTCGATCAAGGGCTCCGACATCTCCTCCCTCGCCAAGAGCGAGGTCAAGGGCGGTGTCTACAGGACGAGTTCGGGCACGGCCGGCGACGCGGTCACCATCCTGAAGAACGCCGGCATGAACTACGCGCGCCTGAAGGTCTGGGTCGACCCGGCCGACGGCTACAACAACAAGACGCGCGTCCTCGCCGTCGCCAAGCGCGTCAAGGCCGCGGGCATGAAGCTCCTGGTCGACTTCCACTACTCGGACACCTGGGCCGACCCGGGCGTCCAGTCCAAGCCGGCCGCGTGGTCCGGCCACTCGTACAGTCAGCTCAAGACGGACGTGTACAACCACACCTACGACGTGCTGAACGCGTTGAAGGCGCAGGGCACCACCGCCGACATGGTCCAGGTGGGCAACGAGATCAACGGCGGCATGATGTGGTCCGAGGGGTCCACCGACAACTGGGGTCAGCTGGCCGGCCTGCTCAACTCCGGCTACGACGCCGTCAAGGCCGTCAACTCGTCCACCACCGTCGCCCTTCACCTCGCCAAGGGCGGCGACCTGAGCGGCACCCGCTGGTGGTTCGACAGCGCCGTCTCCAACGGCGTGAAGTTCGACGCGATCGGGCTGTCGTACTACGGGTACTGGCACGGCACCCTCGCCGACTTCCAGACCACCCTGGACGACGCGGCCTCCCGCTACGCCAAGCCGGTGTTCCTCGCCGAGACCGCCTACCCCTTCCGGCTCGACAGCGACGACGCGCTCACCAACCAGATCGACCTGTCCTCCGAACTGGTCACCGGCTACCCGGCGACCGCGGCCGGCCAGCTGGCGTGGATGAACGCCGTCGCGAACATCGTGGAGGCCGTCCCGAACGGCCGCGGCCTCGGCGTCTTCTACTGGGAGGCGACCTGGACGGCCGTCACCGGCAACGGCTGGGACCCGACCGACGCCGCCTCCGGCAACGGCTGGGAGAACCAGGCCCTGTTCGGCTACGACGACAGGGCCCTGTCCTCCATGTCGTGGTTCAGCCACCGCTGATCCCCGCCGGCCCGCGCAGCAGGGGCCCGGCCGCACCGCGCGGCCCGGGCCCCTGCCCGTTTCCCTGCGGTGTTCCGAACACGCCGGTGCGGCAAGGCTGTTCGATCCCGGCCAAGGCTCGCGGAGTACGGGACACGGCGGCCCCGACTGCGCAAGAGTGGGAAGACGCGGTACGAGGAGGCCCGAACGGAGGGGGACGAGGATGCTGAGGACTCCCGTAAGTGAGAGGCGACGGGACATCCTGGAGTGGCTGAAGGACCCGGCCCGGCATTTCCCGCCACAACGGCACGGCGACCTCGTCGAGGACGGCGTCACGGCGGACCTCGTCGCGGCGAAACTGGGCGTGCCCCGCCAGGTGGCCGACACTCATCTCGCCCTGCTCGCCGGCGTCGGCCTGTTGCGCGCCAAGCGGCTCAGGCGCCGCACGTACTACCGGCGCGACGAGACGCGCATCGCCGAAGTGGCGCGCATGTTCGAGAAGGGGTGGTAGAGAACGTCGGGAAGGGGTCGTAGAGGACAGCGGGACCGCCTTCCGGAAAAGCCCGACAAAAGACCATGGTGACGACATGTCGGTTCCGCGCCCGCCTGCGAGGATGGCCGCCTCCTGAAGGAAGGACGGACCCCTATGGACCGTCGGACGCCACTCGTCCCCCTCCGGTACCTCACTCTCCCCGGGCAGGGCCCGGAGGACGTCGTCGCCGACCCCAGAGGGCGTGTGCTGACCGGGGTCTCGGACGGGCGGATCCTGCGCGTCGACGGTCTGGACGACCCGCCCGCCGCCCGCGTCGAGCACGTCGGCGAGATCGGCGGCCGTCCGCTCGGCCTCGAACTCCTTCCGGACGGCGACCTGTTGGTGTGCTGCGCCGACGGCGCGCTGCTGCGCGTCGACCCCGACGGCGGCACCGGCAACGTCCGGGTGCTGACCGAGTCGGCGGCGGGGGAGCGGCTGCGCTTCTGCAGCAACGTCGTCGCCCTGCCCGACGGCACCGTCTACTTCACCGTCTCCAGCCGGGTGCACCCCCTGGCGGACTGGATGGGCGAGATCGTCGAACACACCGGCACCGGGCGGCTGTTGCGGCTCGACCCGGGTGCCCGGGAGGCCGAAGTCGCCCTGGAGGGGCTGCAGTTCGCCAACGGCCTCGCGCGCAGCGCCGACGACTCCTTCCTGGTCGTCGCCGAGACCGGCGCCCGCCGCCTCACCCGCTACTGGCTCACCGGCCCCCGGGCCGGACAGGCCGAGCCCTTCGTCGAGGACCTGCCGGGCTTCCCCGACAACCTGTGGCGCGGCGCGCCCGACGGCCCCGTCTGGGTGGCGCTGGCCGGCCCCACCGTCCCGCCGCTCGACCTCCTGCACCGAGCCGCCCCCGCCGTCCGCCGCCGCGCCGCCCGGCTCGCGGTGAAAACGCCCTACCTGCCCTCGGGCAGTGCCGGTGTGCTCGCGATCGACGACGACGGCCGCATCCTGCACCACCTCACCCGCCGCCGCTCCGGCTTCCGCATGGTCACCAGCGTCTGCGAGACCGGCGGCCGACTGGTCCTGGGCAGCCTCCGGGAGCGCGGCATCGCGGTCTGCGAGGCGCCCGTGACCAAGTGAGACGGCGTTACCCTGGTGCCCTTTCCGCGATCACCCCGACGAGACGGGGCGATCCCGGACCGGGCAGGAGACGTACGACATGACAGCCCCGGAGGCCGAGAGCCTCCGCAGCGGTGCTCCACGGAGGACCACCGGGACGGATCAGCTCCCGGTGGTCGCCGTCGTGGCCGTCGGCGGCGGCATCGGCGCCGTCGCCCGCTACGCGGCCGCGCTGTGGTGGCCCACCGGGGCCGGCGGATTCCCCTGGACGACCTTCTGGGTGAACATCGTCGGCTGCGCGGTGATCGGCGTGTTCCTGGTGCTGATCACCGAGGCCGTGACCGCCCACCGGCTGGTGCGCCCCTTCTTCGGCACCGGCGTGCTCGGCGGCTTCACCACCTTCTCGACGTACACCGTCGACATCCAGCGGCTCTTCGACGCGGGCCGTCCCGGCACGGCCCTGGCCTATCTCGCCGCGACCCTGCTCGCGGCGCTCCCGGCGGTGTGGCTCGCGGCCACCGCGACCCGCCGCGTTCTGTGGTGGAGGCAGTCATGACCGGACTCACCGGCAGCGCCCTGCGGCTGACCGTCTTCGTCGGCGAGAGCGACAGCTGGCACCGCAAGCCCCTGTACTCGGAGATCGTGCGCCGCGCGCACGCGGCCGGGCTGGCCGGGGCCAGCGTCTTCCGCGGCATCGAGGGCTTCGGCGCGTCCTCGATCGTGCACACCTCCCGGCTGCTCTCGCTCAGCGAGGACCTGCCGGTGGCGGTCGTCGTCGTGGACACCGAGGAGCGGGTGCGGGCCTTTCTGCCCGAGCTCGACGAACTGGTCACGGAGGGGATGGTGACCCTCGACCCCTGTGAGGTGATCAGGTACGTCGGCCGGGGAGAGAACCAGGACGATTCCGGCACGAAGGGTAAGAACTCGTTGTGAACTGGCTGGTGGTCGTCGCCGGCGGCATGATCGGCGCCCCGCTCCGCTATCTGACCGACCGGGCGGTGCAGTCCCGGCACGACTCGGTCTTCCCCTGGGGCACCTTCGTCGTCAACATCGCCGGCTGTCTGGTCCTCGGCACGCTGACCGGCGCCGCCGCCGGGCCTGACCTGCGGCTTTTCCTGGGCACCGGGTTCTGTGGAGCGCTGACGACGTACTCGACCTTCGGGTACGAGACCCTGCGGCTGACCGAGACGGGCGCGGGGCTGTACGCCGCCGCCAACGTCGTGGGGAGTGTGGTGGCGGGCCTCGGGGCCGCGTTCGCCGGGGTGGCGATAGGTCAGGCGGTGTGGCCGTAGCCGACCGGTCGCACCTGCGCCTGGTAGGACTGGCCCCCGCAGCGTCGATCACCGACCACGATTCCCCGACCTCCCCAGAACTGGATTCCATGAGCGCCATCTCCGTCGGCCAAGCCGTCGTCCTCGGAGCCGTCGAGGGAGTGACCGAGTTCCTCCCCGTCTCCTCCACCGGCCATCTGAAGATCACCGAAGGCCTGATGAGCATCCCGGTCGACGACGACGCCGTCGTCGGGTTCTCCGCCGTCATCCAGGTCGGGGCGATCGCCGCCGTGCTCGTGTACTTCCGCAAGGACATCGTCCGGATCGTGTCCGCCTGGTTCCGGGGTCTCAAGAGCCGCGAGGAGCGGCACCACCACGACTACAAGTTCGCCTGGTGGGTGATCTACGCGACGATCCCCATCGTCGTCGTGGGACTCGCCGCCAAGCCGCTCATCGAGGGGCCGCTGGCCTCGCTGTGGGTGGTCGCGGGCTCGCTGATCGTCGGCAGCGGTGTGATGTGGGCGGCCGACCAGATGGGCCGGCACAAGCGCGGCGAGGACGACACCTCGTTCAAGGACGCGATGCTCGTCGGCAGCTCCCAGATCCTCGCGCTGCTCTTCCCCGGCTTCTCCCGCTCGGGCGCCACCATGTCCACCGCGCTCATGCTCGACCTGGACCGGGTCGCCGCCACCCGCCTGTCGTTCTTCCTCGGCATCCCCGCTCTGACCGGCGCCGGGATCTACGAGCTGAAGGACGCGCTCGGCACCGGCGCGGGCGCGGCGCCCCTGGTCGTGGGCACGGCCGTGTCCTTCGTGGTCGCCTACGCCTCCATCGCCTGGCTGCTGAAATTCGTCGCCAAGCACTCGTTCAACGCGTTCGTGATCTACCGGATCGTCGTCGGCCTGGCACTGTTCGCACTGCTGGCCACCGGGGTCCTGGACAGCTGACCGACGGACGACGAGCGAAGTCCCCCCAGGGGGCGGGAAGTTGCCATTCAGGCCGCCCGCCCCTGAATTTTTGTCTTCGGGCGTCTTGACAGCGGCCTTCGGCCACCCGGAGTATCGCTCCCGTGAACCTGTCAGACAGCCAGACAGGTGGTGGGGTACCGCGGCGCGTCAGCGCCATGGAAGCGGTACTCACCCACCTCCGCGGCGCCATCGAGCGCGGCCGGTACGCCATCGGCGACAAGCTCCCCTCCGAGGCCGAGCTCTGCCGCACCCTCGAGGTGTCCCGGCCCGTGCTGCGCGAGGCCCTGCGCGCCCTGCAGACCATGGGCCTCACGGTCGCCAAGACCGGCAAGGGCACCTTCGTGATCGCGAACACCGTCGAGGACCCCACCTTCGGCGACTACGCGGCCAGCGACCTGCTCGAGGTCCGCCGGCACGTCGAGGTCCCGGTCGCCGGGTACGCGGCCCTGCGCCGCACCCCGGAGAACCTGGACCACCTCGCCCATCTGCTCGACCGCATGGAACGGGAGACGGACACCACCGCCTGGGTCGCGATGGACACCCTCTTCCACCTGGCCGTCGCCGAAGCCGCCCAGAACCCGGTCTTCCGCCGGGTCATCGAGGAGATCCGGGACGCACTGGCGCGTCAGTCGGCCTTCCTCAACGAGCTGGGCGGCCGGCGCGAGCAGTCCAACCGCGAGCACCGGGCGATCGTCGAGGCCCTGATCGACGGTTCCGAGCCCGACGCGGTGGAGGCCATGAGCCACCACCTCGACCGCGTCGAGACGACCCTCACCGACATCGTGCGTGCCCCGCGCACGGTCAATCCCCTGGAAGGCGGACCCGAGGCGTGAGCGAACAGCACCTCAAAGACGAGACGCGCCCCTCGACCCGTCACGTCGACGCCGGAGACCACGGCTACAGCAAGTCGCTGAAGCACCGGCACGTCAACATGATCGCCATCGGCGGCGCCATCGGCACCGGCCTCTTCCTCGGTGCGGGCGGCCGTCTCGCCGACGCCGGCCCGTCCCTGTTCGTCGCGTACGCCGTCTGCGGCCTCTTCGCGTTCCTGGTCGTGCGCGCCCTCGGCGAGCTCGTCCTGTACCGGCCCTCGTCCGGCGCCTTCGTGTCGTACGCCCGCGAGTTCCTCGGCGAGAAGGGCGCGTACGTCGCGGGCTGGATGTACTTCCTGAACTGGGCCACCACCGGCATCGCCGACATCACCGCGGTGGCCGTCTACACGCACTACTGGGGCATGTTCTCCGACATCCCGCAGTGGGTGATCGCCCTGATCGCCCTGGCCGTGGTCCTCACGGTGAACCTGATCTCGGTGAAGCTGTTCGGCGAACTGGAGTTCTGGTTCGCGATCATCAAGGTCAGCGCCCTCGTCGCCTTCATGCTCATCGGCATCTTCCTGCTGGTCACCCAGCACCCGGTGGACGGCGCCGCTCCCGGCCCCTCCCTGATCACCGACAACGGCGGCGTCTTCCCCAACGGCCTGCTGCCCATGCTGCTGATCATCCAGGGCGTCGTCTTCGCCTACGCGTCGGTCGAACTGGTCGGCGTCGCCGCGGGCGAGACCGAGAACCCCGAGAAGATCATGCCCAAGGCGATCAACTCGATCATGTGGCGCGTCGGCCTGTTCTACGTCGGCTCGGTCGTCCTGCTGTCGATGCTGCTGCCGTGGAACAAGTACACCTCCGGCGAGAGCCCCTTCGTGACGGTCCTCTCCAACATCGGCATCCCGGCGGCCGGCGGGGTGATGAACCTCGTCGTCCTCACCGCGGCCATGTCCTCGCTCAACTCCGGCCTGTACTCCACCGGCCGCATCCTGCGCTCCATGGCGATGTCCGGCTCCGCGCCGAAGTTCACGGGCGTGATGAGCCGCAGCCAGGTCCCGTACGGCGGCATTCTGCTCACCAGCGGTATCTGTGTCCTGGGCGTCGGTCTGAACTTCGTGGTCCCGGCGGACGCCTTCGAGATCGTCCTGAACTTCGCGGCGATCGGCATCCTCTCCACCTGGGGCATGATCATGATCTGTCACCTCCTCTTCTGGCAGAAGACCCAGAAGGGCGAGCTGGCCCGCCCGAGCTACCGGCTCCCGGGGTCGCCCTGGACCGAACTCGTCACGCTGTTCTTCCTCGCCTCGGTGCTGGTCCTCATGTACGCCGACGGAGGCGCCGGACGCACCACCGTGCTGTGCCTGCCGCTGATCGTCGCGGCGCTCGTGGCCGGCTGGTACGCCGTCCGCCGCAACCTCGCGCGCACCGCGGCCAAGGCCGACAAGGCCGGCGCATGACCCCGGCGCCGCACCCCGACCACCCCCAAGCGATCCAGGCAGTGATGTACAGCAGTTCTCTCGCCGACGCCCCGACGATCCGCGAACCGCTCCACGCACCCGTCGCCCACCTCGTCCGCGGCGGGGTGACCGAGGGCGTCCACTACGGCTCCGTCGTCGTCCTCGGCGCCGGCGGTGAGGTCGAGCTCCAGCTCGGCGACATCGAGGCCGCCTTCTACCCGCGCTCGGCGCTCAAGCCCGTCCAGGCCGTCGCCATGGTCCGGGCCGGGCTGCCGCTGGGCGGCGAGCTGCTCTCGCTCGCCGCCGCCAGCCACTCCGGCGAGGAACGGCATCTCGCCGGGACCCGCCGGATCCTGGAGCTGGCCGGCGTCACCGAGGACGACCTGCGCAACGTCATGGACCTGCCGTACGACCCGGCGGTCCGCGACGAGTGGATCCGCGCGGGCCGCGAGCCCTCCCGCCTCGCCCAGAACTGCTCGGGCAAGCACGCGGCGATGCTGTACACCTGCACACTCAACGGCTGGTCCCTCGACGGCTACCTCGACCCGGAGCACCCGCTCCAGCAGGCGATCGCCGAGACCGCCCGGGACCTCACCGGACAGCGGATCGCCCGGGTCACCGTCGACGGGTGCGGCGCCCCCCTCTTCTCCGTCTCCCTGCACGGCCTCGCCCGGTCCGCCGCCCGCATCACCACGGCGGCCCCGGGCACCCCGGAGGCCCGGGTCGCGGACGCCGTGCGCGACCACGCCGAGATGGCCTCCGGCGCCGGCCGGGACGTGGCCGCCCTGATGCGGGCCGTCCCCGGCCTGCTCGCCAAGGACGGCTTCGAGGGCGTCGAGGTCGCCGCCCTCCCGGACGGCCGAGCCGTCGCCGTCAAGATCTCCGACGGCGCCGACCGGGCCCGCGTCCCGGTCACCGCGGCAGCGCTCGCCCGAGCCGGCGTCGACCCCGCTCTCCTCACCGAATTCGCGGGCGAGCCGCTCCTCGGCGGCGGCCGACCGGTCGGTTCCGTCCGCCCGGTACGCGCCCTGGACCCGGTCACGGTGCGGGCCTGCGCGTAGCGCTCCGCAGGTCGGGCCCCGTGCCCGGCCCCCGAACCGCCGGCCCGGTCACCACCGGGCCGGGGCCCGACCGGCTCGGGCGGGCGTCACCCCGTACCGCCCGAGCCGGCCGCCACCACGCCAGATGTCACCCGCACGCCTCACCCTCCCTCGCAGAAAGAGGCCGCACCCGCATGACCGCCGCCGTCACCCGCAGCGAACACGATCTGCTCGGCGACCGGGACGTCCCGGCCGACGCGTACTGGGGCGTCCACACCCTGCGCGCCACCGAGAACTTCCCCATCACCGGGACGCCGATCTCCGCCCACCCGCACCTGATCGACGCCCTCGCCGCCGTCAAGGAGGCCGCCGCCCTCGCCAACGAGGAGCTCGGACTGCTGGCGCCGGACAAGGCCGCCGCCATCGTCGCCGCCTGCCGGGAGATCCGCGCGGGCAGGCTCCACGACCAGTTCGTCGTGGACGTCATCCAGGGCGGCGCCGGCACCTCGACCAACATGAACGCCAACGAGGTCGTCGCCAACCGGGCCCTCGAACTGCTGGGGCACGAGAAGGGGCAGTACGAGTACCTGCACCCCAACGAGGACGTCAACCTCGGGCAGTCCACCAACGACGTCTACCCGACCGCCGTGAAGACAGCGACGGTCCTCGCGGTGCGTGGACTGCTCAAGGCGATGGCCGTGCTTCAGGACGCGTTCGCCCGTAAGGCCGTCGAGTTCCGCCAGGTGCTCAAGATGGGCCGTACACAGTTGCAGGACGCGGTCCCCATGACGCTCGGTCAGGAGTTCTCGGCCTATGCCGTCATGATCGACGAGGACCGCAACCGCCTCGACGAGGCAGTCCGGTTGATCCACGAGATCAACCTCGGCGCCACGGCGATCGGCACCGCGCTCAACGCGCCCGCCGGATACGCCGAGTCGGCCCGCCGCCACCTCGCCGAGATCACCGGGCTGCCGCTGGTCACCGCCGCGAACCTCGTCGAGGCCACCCAGGACTGCGGTGCGTTCGTCCAGATGTCCGGGGTGCTCAAGCGCGTCGCCGTCAAGCTCAGCAAGAGCTGCAACGACCTGCGGCTGCTGTCGTCCGGTCCGCGGGCCGGCCTCGGCGAGATCAACCTGCCGCCCGTGCAGGCCGGTTCGTCCATCATGCCCGGCAAGGTCAACCCGGTGATCCCCGAGGTCGTCAACCAGGTCGCCTTCGAGGTGATCGGCAACGACGTCACCATCACCATGGCCGCCGAGGCCGGACAGCTCCAGCTCAACGCCTTCGAGCCGATCATCCTGCACTCCCTCTCGGAGAGCATCACCCACCTGCGCGCCGCCTGCCTGACCCTCGCCGAGCGCTGTGTGGACGGCATCACCGCCAACACCGAGGCGCTGCGCGCGAGTGTCGAGAACTCCATCGGCCTGATCACCGCCCTCAACCCGCACATCGGGTACACGGCGGCCACCGACATCGCCAAGGAGGCCCTCGCCACCGGGCGCGGTGTCGCCGAACTCGTCCTGGAGAAGGGCCTGTTGCCCGCGGATCGGCTCGCCGACCTGCTGCGCCCCGAGGTGCTCGCGGGCAGTGGACCCGTCATCGCCTGAGCCACGGCCGCGCACCAGGACCGGCCCGGAGGCAGAATGGCGATCATGACAACGACGTCGTCCCCCGCCTTCCAGCCGGTCCTGGAACGCATCGCCGAGGAGATGGAGCGCACCCCCGGCCGCCCCGCCGACTACATCCCGGCGCTCGCCGCCTGCGACCCGCGTCGCTTCGGCATGGCCGTCGCCGAACTGGACGGCACGGTGTACGGCGTGGGGGACTGGCGGGTGCCGTTCTCCACGCAGTCCCTCACCAAGGTGTTCACCCTCGCCCTCGACCTGGCCCGCGAGGGCGACGCCCTCTGGGAACACGTGGGTCGCGAGCCCTCCGGCAACCCCTTCAACTCGCTGGTCCAGCTGGAGTACGAGGCCGGCATCCCGCGCAACCCCTTCATCAACGCGGGCGCGCTGGTCGTCACCGACCGCCTCCAGACCCGTACCGGAGACGCGGCCGGCGAACTCCTGGCCTTCCTGCGCGCCGAGAGCGGCAACCCCGCGCTCGACTTCGACGAGGAGGTCGCCGCCTCCGAGTCCAGGCACGGCGACCGCAACGCCGCCCTCGCCCATTTCATGGCCTCCTACGGCAACATCGACAACGACGTGCCGGTCCTCCTCGACCAGTACTTCCGGCAGTGCTCCCTCACCGCTTCCTGCGCCGACCTCGCCCTGGCCACCGGCTTCCTCGCCCGGCCAGGCATCCGAGCCGACGGCAGCCGGCTGCTCACCCGCAGCCAGGCCAAGCAGGTCAACGCGGTGATGCTGACCTGCGGCACGTACGACGCGGCCGGCGAGTTCGCCTACCGGGTCGGGCTGCCCGGCAAGAGCGGTGTCGGCGGCGGCATCGTCGCCGTCGTGCCGGGCCGCTGCACGCTGTGCGTATGGAGCCCGGGGCTGGACGAGCGCGGCAACTCGGTGGCGGGAGTGGCCGCGCTGGAACGGTTCACCACGCTCACGGGCCTCTCGGTGTTCTGAGCCCGCCGGGCACACGGCCGGGCGCTCACGCGGCGGTCACGCACAGGCTGCCGCGCGGAGGCCGGAACGTCGCTCTCCGGCCACACTGCGTTGACACCCTGGCGGAGTGTCGGCCAAGGCGTTTCCCCTCGATCTCCGTCTCTGTCAGGTGCTGGGCCTGGCCGGCACGGCCACTCTCGCGCTCGGCGGCGAGACGGCCGGCGCGCTGCCCGCCCGTGAGCTGCTGGCCCCGTCCTCCGCGCATGCCGTGCTCGGCCTGGTCGGCGTGTACTTCGGGCTGGTGCTGCTGACCGCCGCCTGGATCCTCCTGGGCCGGCTGGTGCGCAGCCTGGATCCGCCCACCCCGCGCGCCCTCGTGCTGGTCCTCGTCGTCTGGGCGGCGCCGCTGCTGATCGCGCCGCCGCTGTTCAGCCGGGACGTGTACAGCTACCTCGCGCAGGGCGCCATGGTCGACGCTCATCTCGACGTGTACGCGCACGGCCCGGCCATGCTCGGCGGGCCGCTCGCCGCCGAGGTCGCCCCGCTGTGGCAGCACACCGGAGCACCCTACGGCCCGGTCTTCCTCGCCCTGGCCGCCGCCCTGTCCGCGCTCACCCGGGGCACGCTCTCCGCCGGGCTCGTCGGCATGAAATGCGTCGCGCTGTTCGGGGTGGCGCTGATGACCGCGACCATGCCCCGGCTCGCCCGGCACAGCGGCGCCGACCCGGGCGCCGCGCTCTGGCTCGGCGTCCTCAACCCGCTGGTGCTGCTGCACCTGGTGGCCGGCGCCCACAACGACGCGATCATGCTGGGGCTGCTGGGCGTCGGCCTGGTCGCGGCGCTCGGCCGCCGCCCGATGCCGGGGGCCGTGCTGGTCACCCTCGCGGCCCTGGTCAAGGCGCCGGCCGCGCTGGGCCTCGTCGCGATCGTGGTCCTGCAACTGCGCGCGGGCCGGCGGCCGGTCCCGGCCCTGCTGACGACGGGGGCCGCGTCCGCCGTCACCACGGTCGCCGCGACCGCCGTCGCGGGCACCGGGTACGGCTGGATAGCGGCGCTGAAGACCCCGGTCTCCGCGCACAACTGGGCGCTCACCAGCCTTCTCGGCCGTGCCACCCGCGCCCTCCTGGAGGAGTTCGACAGCGATCTGGCGCCGCTGGCGATCCCCGCCTGGCACATCCTCGGGCTGGTGGTCACCGTCGTCCTGCTCGTCGCCATATGGTGGCGGCTGCGTCCCCGCCCGGTGTACGCGCTCGGCCTGAGTCTCGCCACGGTGGCGGCGTTCGGCCCGGCGATCCGCCCCTGGTACGCGCTGTGGGGACTGTTCCTGATAGCCGCGGCGGCCCCCGACACCCTGATACGGCACCGGATGGCGGCCGTGGCGGGCGTCCTCGCCCTCGCCGTGCTGCCCGACGGGGGACCCGTCGACGGGGGCCGGCTGCTGCTGGCCGTCTCCGGCGGGGTCCTCGCCGTGGTCGTCCTGTGGCAGGCCCACCTCGCCGCCCAGGCACCGACGGCGCTGGGACGTACGGCATGAGAGCCATGGGCCTCCGGGGTGTGCGGCCGCCCCGCACCGATCGCGGCCGTCTGCTGCTGGTGCTCGCGCTGGCCGCCGGCGTCACCCTCTTCACGGCGACCGTGCCCCTGCTCCGCGACTGGTTCGATCTGCGCGTCTACTACGGCACCGTCAACAGCTGGACGCACGACGGCGGCCGTGTCTACGACTACCGGGTGCCGGGCACGCAGTACGGCTTCACCTACCCCCCGTTCGCGGCCTTCGTCATGCTGCCGATGGCGCTCGTCGGGCTGCGCACCGCGATCGTGACCGCCCTGCTGCTCAACCTGGCGGCGCTGGCCGCCGTCGTGCGGGTGGTCGTCGGGCCGAAGTGGCGGCGGTACGGCTGGTACGGCGCAGGCCTCGCCGCCTGCGCGCTCGCCCTGTTCGAACCGCTGCGCGACACCGTCAGCTTCGGCCAGGTCAACGTGCTGCTGCTGGCCCTCGTGCTGACCGACGCCTGGCTGCTGGTGCCGCGGCATCGGCGGTGACCACACCGACCGGCAGCGAGACCGGCAGAGCCGTGCGCGCGACGAGGTCCGAGCCGATCAGCAGCAGCGCCCCGACCAGCCCGGAG
>NZ_JBFAKW010000156.1:0-20832 GCF_040655955.1 Streptomyces sp. NPDC050263
CGCCTCCATGGCCGCACAACAGAAGAAGCGACCTCAGAAACGATCATCGCCGACCCGCCCTCACCCCCGCAGCGAATTGCGCAGCAGAGTCACGGTGCTGATCTGGCTCCGGCCGATCTTGAACGTGACCGTCTTCTGGACGCCGTGGCGGTTGAGCGTGACGGTGACGGTGGAGCCGGGCTTCCAGTAATGCTCGGGGCGGAAATCCAGGCGATGGTCGTTCAACCAGCGACCGACGACCAGCTGGCCGCTGCTGGAGCTGACCTGGATCTTGGACTCCACAGCGGCCTTGTCGCTGATCGCCTTGTCGAAGCCGACCGTCACCGGCATGCCCACGCCGACGGTCGAGCCGTCCCCGGGAGAGACGTGCCCGATGAAGTCGTTGGCCGGGGAGACCGTGGTGATGGTGGCGTTGCCGGTGGCGGAGCGGCCCTCGGCGTCCTCGGCCTCTGCGGCGATCTGATACTTGGTGGCACGCTCCAGTCCGCCGTTCGGCTTCCAGGAGGTGCCGTCCGCGGACAGAGTGCCCGGGATCTCGGCACCGGTCGCGACGGCGGTCATGGTCACCTTGGTGAGCTTGCCCTTGCTGACGGTGACGCCGACCGGGGCGTTGATCCCGACGTTGTAGGCACCTTGCCCGGGCGTGATCTCTATTCGGGCGTCGGAGGCTTCCTGGGCGCCCGCTGGATTTACCCGCGCCTGCGACTGCGGGTGGTTCCCGGCACTGTTGCCGCTGGTGGCAGCGTTGCTTGTACCGCCGAGGGCCGTGACTGCGAGTACGCCCCCGAGTACGCCGGCCGCAGCCACCAGCCCGGTGCGTCGTTTATCGAGCGTGATCAAACGCTTCTCCATGCCGCTGGTCTGTGCATCCCTGTGCTGATCGCCGAAGGAGTGCAACCAGCTTTGAAACACTTATAGGCATGCTGATATCCATAAATGGGTAAATTGTGGCGAAGACCACGCATTGTCGAGCGTGTCGCCGAGGTCGCGGACCTGGGCCTGGGAGCCGATGACGGTCCGCACACGGATCTTGGTGCAGTTCCGCTCTTCCTTGATGCCCCAGAGGACATAAGCGCGGCGTCGAACCTGCGGTTCGGGCGGCGGAATTCCTGGAGGGGTTCCCCTTGGGTGTTGATGTCTTCGACGGCCGTCTTCAGGGTCTGGTACTCGCGAAAGCCGAGTTCACCGCTGACGAGGACGTCCAGCCATTCGTGCCCCCTGCCGGATATGTGGCAGAGCTCACCGACGACGTCCGTTTCACCGGAGGGCGCGCGCCAAGAGCTGCTCGGGTGGTTGGCCGAGCACGGGATCCGTCCGGAAGGCTGACGGTGACGGCGATTCCTGAAGCGACCGGAGATGCTCCTCGCCCCGCCCAGTCGGGTGCTCGACAGACCGGGGAAACTCACCGAGCATCGCGGCCGGAGACTCAGGCGGCGCCCTCGTCCGGCTTGTCGAGGAGAGCCGACTCCTCCTCGGTCAGGCGCAGGATTCCGGCGGTGATGTTCTCTGCCAGGTGCGCGGGGTTCCTGGTGCCGGGAATGGCAAGCACGTGCGGACCGCGGTGGAGGGTCCAGGCGAGCCGTACCTGGGCCGGCGTCGCGTTGTGGGCGCGGGCGACGGAGTGGACGCGCGCGTCGTGCTCCTGGTCTGCGGCTGCCTCGCGCCGCAGACCAGAGACCGCGAAGAACGGGACGAAGGCGATGCCCTGCTCCCCGCACAGGTCCACCAGCCCGCTCTCGTCAGCGCGGCGCCAGTCCAGGCCGTAGGAGTTCTGCACGCTGACCACGGGCGCGATCGTTTGGGCCTCGGCCACGTGCTCAGGCAGGACACCGGAAAGCCCGAGGTGCCGGACCAGGCCGGCCTCGCGCAGCTCGGCGAGGGCGCCGAAGTGCTCGGCGACCGAGGTCGTGCCGGGGCCGTTGGCGCGCAGGTTCACCACGTCCAGGCAGTCCAGTCCGAGCTGTCGCAAGTTCTCCTCGACCTGGCCGCGCAGCTGGTCGGGGCGGGCCATGGTGAGCCACTCGCCGGAGGGATCGCGCGCCGGGCCGACCTTGGTCACCACGACCACGTCGCCGGACCAGGATGAGAGGGCGCGGTTGATGAGCTCGTTCGCGGACCGCAGGGGCGAGAAGTAGAAGGCGGCCGTGTCGATGTGGTTGACACCCTGCTCGAACGCGCTGTGCAGCAGCCGGACGGCGAAATCGCGGTCGATCGGCGTGCCGTCGGAGTTCCCCATCATGCCGTTGCCCGTCAGCCGCATCGCGCCGTAGCCGATGCGATTCACCTCAAGGTCCCCGAGCTTCCAGGTCCCTGCTGCCGCCGCTGCGCTCACCGTGCTCCTTCTTCCGTCGGTTCGTCAGGTCCTGGAGTATGGGGCCGTCACGGTGCGCTGTGACAGGTCAACGGGCTGGATGAAACGTCACATCCCTATCGGGAACTCACCATCGTCACAAAGCCGTTGGACCTGGTGAGAGAGCGTCGGTCAGGACGAAGTCTCGGACCTTGTGGTGCTGTCCTGCTGAGGCGGCGGACGACGGTGGCCGCGTTCGGCGCAGCCGGGCAAGGCGATCACCACCCGGCCGGTCGGCCGGGACTCAGACGAGAGAACTGGCCGGTGCTCGGACGGCGCGAGCAGGCGGTGGCCTGGAACGGAGTGGACCGTTCCCGGACGGGCACCGCGCACGATCGACGCCTACAGCCGGGGGCCGGCCGAGTACGCAGGTGGATTCGCTCGGCCTCGTCGAGCTTCAGCGCCCCCGCGATGCCGTCGATGACACTCTCGGAGACGCCGGTGGCGTTGCCGCGCTCCAGCCGGGTGTAGTACTCGCTGGAGATGCCCGCGAGCAGGGCCACCTCCTCCCGGCGCAGCCCGGTGACCCGCCGACGGTCTCCCCCGTAAGCCCGGAACCTGTTGGACAAAGAGATCTACCGCCGGTTCGGGAAGCCCCGCTGGGGTGATGCCCGTCTCGCCTACCGGGCGGTCATTCTTCAGATCGTCCTGATCTGGGAGCAGGCGCGGATCGCGGCACGGTCACACGGGGGCGGTCCGATTCTGCTCCCCGACGGCCTCCGGCTGCTCGACGCCGCGGACGCGGCCGACGAGCTGCGTGTCCTGCTCTGACGTCTCCCGCCCGTCCGGCCCGACAGTCTCGCCGCCCCCGGGCCTCGGGCCCGTCCATTGTCAGTGGTGCAGTCCAGGATGGGGACGTCGGATCTTCGGTAGGGAAGGTGGGATCGCCATGTCGGTCACCAACCAGCAGGCGGCAGGGTATCCGTTTCTGAAGGGGCTGTTCGAGGACGATTACTTCCCCGATCAGGTCGTCACCAGAGGAAAGGAGATCCTGCTGAGGCTGTGCGCGCGGATCGAGGCCGAACAGCCGTCGGACCTGGCGGCGCTCTACGCGCTGACCGAAGTGGCCACGGAGGAGTTCAACGCGCTGGAGGCGGAGTTCGAGGCAGCCGGCAGCGAGATCGAGACCGTCGCGCGTGAGGAGATCTGCGAGGACTTCGGGTTCGTGGCTTCGGCCTACGGGTTCGAGGACGCCGACGTCGAGAAGTTGGTGACCGCGCGGAACTGGTGAACGCGCCGACCGGGCCACCGGGTGGCCGTCCGTGCCGCTCAGGTCCAGGGCTGCTGGAGCGACCGTCCATGCTCCCGGACGCGGGCGGAGTCCGTGGCCGACGAGGCGAACCGCATCCCCACCACAACCAGGTGATGCCCGCCCACTCTTGATCGTCGCGCACCACCAAATCAGCGACAGAGCCTGGAACTTGTGCCAGACCCGTCAAAGGTTGATGAAGCCGGATCCCCGCGGCTCGGAACAACTCCAGGACAAGCGCCGACGCGCCGAGTCGGGAACGGGATCAGGGTCGGAACCCCTGCAGAATCCGCAGATAGGTCCGCCCGGCATCCGTGATGGAGAAGTACTCCCTGACGTCTCCCTCGTCACCCATGCTCGAGAACGACTTACCCGCCTTGCGCGCGATCAGTTCCACGCCGGCCAGACGCCGCAGTTCCGCCTCCAGGTGCGGGCGGGTGTATCCACGGTCGTAGGGCATGGGAACGTCGTCGGCGAGGTTTTGCAGGTGCTGCAGTTCGTCCCTGGGAATGAGGTGGTCGAAGACGAACTTCATGCGGTCGATGTCGTCTTGCTGACCGTCCTGGGTCCTTCTCACCTCGCGCAGCACGAACCCACCGGCGGCGGTGTCCACACTGGTCAGGATCGTGGACATCCAGGGGATCAGAACCAGAACGAGCAGGACGACCGAAGTCGCGTCCACCCGCTCGGGAGCAACGACCTTCAGCACCAGGACCCCGAGGGCTGCCGCAGAGACCATGAGGCGGGTGAGCAACTCCCCTCTCGGACTCGTCGCTTCTCCCGCCACCGTGCCTCCGTCTCCCGCATCCGGCCATCGCTCGCCCAAAGTACCCTCGGTTTCGCCGCACTGGCGGGTTCAGGCTTGCACCGCAGAACCCGAGCGGCACGACGATGCGATGCCTGGGCACAGCCAGGTCGTCGAGGCGGCGGAGAAAGGCGAACTCGTCGTCGTCTGGGTCTCCGAAGCCGATGAACTGCCAGAACAGCGGCAAGCGGGCAGCTTTGCACAGGTATCGTTCGGCGGCGAACTTGCTGGTGGGCCCGCCAACGGTCTGGAAGATCACCAGGGCTGGGGAGTCGCTGTTGGAAGCCAGGTAGTGGTCGATGACGCCGTCCATGGCCCAGTGGCAGTTCGTCCGCCCCATGTGACCGAGGTTCTCGTGCAGCCTGTCGATGCGGCCACGACGGCCTCCGAGCCTGAGGGTCAGTGGATCCGTCTACGTCGGTGGAGAAGAACACCACCGGCACCGTGCCGTCGTCATCGAGGTGGGCGGACGAGGAAGGACCTGCTCACCAGCGTCGGTAGTTGCTCGCTGCAGTTGTGTGACTTCTGCTGCTGGTGTGTTCGGGGCCGGAGGCACCGTCGATCGTCGAGGTCGCCCGGGATCTGCGGGTGACCGCGGACACCGTCCGCGACACCGATATCGAGGCCATCTGCAGGCGTTTCCCGCCGCGCATCCGCCCCTGATCCCCGATGCGCCGCAGTCTGGCGCGTGGTGGTTCTGTCGCGATAGCCGAGCGCCTTCGCGATTCGGTGTCCCCTCCGGCCAGCAGCCGGTCGGTGTCGCGACAGGGGCAGCGACCATGGACCCGCATCGCGCGTTCGTACCAGGTCCGGCAGCGCGTCAACCTCGAAGCAGAGCCGAGGCCATGCTCGCCCGGGAGCCTGCCGGACAGTCGGTGCCGCCATGCGGGCGTGGCCTGCTTGACCAGCCGGTCCGTCACTTGCAAAGTCGGGATGCGGCACCGCAGCAGCGCCGCCTCACCCTGCCGATCGGTCCACCCGTCCGCAAGGCGGCCCGACGGTCCTGACACCCAGGAGCGGCTGATCCGATGGTCCTCGACCTGGTTGTGATCGGTACGGCCATCACTCTGGGGCCTTTGCACAACAGCGCCTTCATCCTGCTGCTCTCCTCGCGGCGCGGCGTTCGCCAGGGCCTGGCGTTCCTGTTGTCGTGGCTGGCCAACCTGGTTGCGGTGATCGCCTGTGTGGTGCTGCTGACCGGCGGTCAGCCCCCGGCCCGTCACAGCGTGCCCTCGACTGCCGTGATCGATGCGAAACTCGCCATCGGCCTGGCACTGGTGCTGTACAGCGCGCACCGGTACCGCCGACCGCCCCGCCCGCACGGCCCGCCACGTTGGACCGCCCGGATCGACAACGCCTCGCCGGCCACGGCAGCCGGTCTGGCATGGCTGCTGCAGCCCTGGGCGCTGGTCGGTGCCGGCGCCGCGACCGCTGTCGAGGCGAACCTCTCCACCCTTGCCGCCTGGCTCGCGCTGACCGGCTACTGTCTGCTGGCCACGCTCAGCCTTATCGTCATGGAGATGTACATGGTGTGGGCGCCCACGGTCGCGAACGCCCGGCTGAACGCCCTGCGGAGCTCGCTGGAGCAGCGTCAGGAGCAGCTGATCGTCACGTTCTCCCTGCTCCTGGGCCTGTGGCTGGCGGCCCGGAGCATCGCCGAGCTGGTCGCCTGACAGGGACGGCTCCGGCGGCGGCACCCTACACACGTCTTTGGTGGTGGTCTGACGTCCCGGAGTGTCTCCTGGATGCGCTTCGGTCGGCTGACCGCTTTGGCCGTGAGGGTGACGGCAGCGGCGGCGCGCCGCGTCGCAGGTTGGTCTTGTCCATGAGTCGGCACGGGCTCCCGGTGTGCCTCACCCTCGACCACCGGACCACGCCCGAGCGCTCTGCGTCGAGCCCGGCGTCACGAGGACGGCAAGGGCGGGCGGCGCCGATCCACATGTGCGCCGCGAGGCGCTGGAGCCGGCTGGGGGCGCCGGTGCCCGGTCACCCGAACTGCTGCTGCGTCAGAGTGCGTCAGTAGCCGGTGCCGCGCTTGACCTGGGTCCGCTCGATCCCGTGGGTGGCACCCTTGCCGTCCAAGGTGCGACACGCGTCGCCGATGTCTCGGCTCAGGCGATCGATCTGTTCGCGGCTCAGAGTCTCCTTGACCAAGGCGCGCAGGATCTTCACCCGCTCCGCGTTGGGCGGGAGCGTGTATGCCGGCACCATCCAGCCCCGCTCGGCCGAAAGCTGCCAGGCGATGTCGGACTCGTCGTAGGCGTGCTCGCCGGCGAGCCGGAAGGCGACCAGCGGCAGCTGCTCGAGGTCGCTCCCGATCACTTCGAAGCGGCCGCTGCTGCGCAGGTTGTCCGCCAATGTGCGGGCGTTTTCCTGCATCATTTTCATGACGTAGGTGTAGCCCTGCCGGCCGAGCCTCACGAAGTTGTAGTACTGCGCGAGCACCATCGACGCGCCGGTGGAGAAGTTCAGCGTGAACGTCGCGTCGGTCTTGCCCAGGTAGTTCTCGTAGAACACGAGATCCTTGGCCAGGTCGGACTCCTCGCGGAAGACCAGCCATCCGATGCCGGGGTAAACCAGGCCGTACTTGTGTCCGGAGACGTTGATCGAACGGACCTGCTCGAGGCGGAAGTCCCATTTCGAGTCCGGGTAGAGGAAGGGCCACACGAATGCGCCGCTGGCGCCGTCGACGTGGATCGGGATGTCGAGGTCCCGCTCTTTGCGGACGTCCCGCAGGAGCTTGTCGATCCCGCCGACATCGTCCTTGTGGCCGGTGAACGTGGTGCCGAGGACGGCGACGACGCCGATCGTGTTCTCATCGAGGTGGGGCTCCACGTCCTCCGGGCCGATCGTGTACTTGCCCTCGGCAAGCGGCACGATCCGCGGCTCGACGTCGAAGTAGCGGCAGAACTTCTCCCACACGACGTGGACGTCTCCGCCGAAAATCAAGTTGGGCCGGTCGATCGACAGGCCGGCCGCCTGGCGGCGCTCGCGCCACTTCCACTTCAGCGACAGCCCGCCGAGCATGATCGCCTCTGACGAGCCCTGAGTCCGGCATCCAGCCGTCCTGCCCGGCGCGTGGAAGAGGTCGGCGAGCATGCGCACGCAACGCTGCTCGATCTCGGCGGAAATGGGGTACTCCGCATGGTCGATGAAATTGCGGTGGAGATTCTCGGCGATCAGCCGTTGCGCCTCCGGCTCCATCCAAGTGGTGACAAACGTGGCGAGGTTGCGCTGTGGGTCGCCCTCCATGGCGAGATCCACATCCACGAGCCTCATTGCGTCCGTCGCGGCCATGCCTTCCTCGGGGAAGGTCTCCGAGGGAGCGGACACGGTCAGGAATCGGTTACCGAAAAGAGCAGCATCGTCACGTTTGGTCATGCCGCGATTCAAACAGCACCAGAGCCTGCCGCGGGCGAGGGACACACCAAGACGGGACGGCGCGCCGGTCACGAACAGGACCAGCAGCACGCAGTCAGGTTTCTGCGCGGGCGCAGGAACCTGACGCCGACTGGAACCTGAAGGCGGCCTGTCCAGGCCGTCCTCCGGAAGAGCTGCCGGCCCTGAGGGCGCTCGGCACTTCAGGGCTTTCAGAACCGACGAGCCTGGAGCGGCGGTGGTGAGGGACGGCGGGACAGAACGTGGCACCCCTCCCGCGGTCGCACCCCTTCACGACTGCCGGGCGCCTGTGATCAGCGGACGCCTCCGGGGAAGCTTTCCTGTTCGGCGCGCTCGATGGGACCCTCGGTCTCCCCCGCCGGTTCCTCCCCTTCGTCCGGGACGGCGTCGCCGGAGTCTCGGAGGATCTTCCAGGTCCTCTACACGCGCGCCCCGTGCACATGCCGCGGCTCGGCCAGGAGTCCGTAGAGGACCAGCAAGGACACCAGCATGGTGGCCAGAGACCAGAACGGGTAGACCGGAAGGAAGATCATCTGCCCGACCAGGCAGAATGCCGCCAGGCAGATGCCTGTCAGTCGTGCCGCCCTGGAGCCCACGAGCACGCCGATGCCCGCCAGGGCCATCACGATGCCGATGGCAACCCAGATCCAACCCCAGGCCGTGTAGTTGAGGATGAGCAGCCGGTTGCCCTGGGAGTAGACGGTCGAGTAGTAGCCATGATTGAGGATCGCCACGAATCCGTTGAGCAGGTTGAAGAGAGCACTGACGAACAGCAGGATTCCCGCGAAGGCCACCCAGTGCGAGCGCTCCATCGGAGGAATGGCATCGTCTGACGGAGAGACACGTTGCTGCATGGGATCCATGAGACGCAGCAGCACGGCAGGTCGCAATCGGTAGGGCCCGTTCGTGTCGGCGTCGCCGCCGATGCTCCCCCACGGCCGGTTCGTGGGCGCTGCGGGCTGTCGGCCACGGCCGATGGGCCTGCCCGCGGCTCCGAGAGAGCGCCCGGCGTATGCGGCCTGCCGGACAGTGGACCGCGTTTCGAGACCCTATGGGGGCCCAGCCGAACCCACCGGCCCCAACCGCCCTGCCGGCCCAGGGCCTTACGGGCCATCCGTTCCTGGCTCACCCCGGCCAACGCCCTCAACCGCCGAGGGCAAGCCATGGCGCGCGGTTATTTGACCATTCGTTCCGGATAGGTCTAGGGTCGCGGCGTGGCCAGGACCAAGGAATTCGATCCGGACGCCGCGCTCCAATCGGCCCTTGAGCTGTTCTGGCGGCGCGGCTACGAAGCGACGTCGATGGCCGACCTCGTCGAGCACCTCGGCATCGGCCGCGCCAGCATCTACGCGACCTTCGGCAACAAGCACGAGCTGTACCTGAAGGCCCTGGACCGGTATACCGAGACGCGAGACCCGTCCCTCCTCGCCGAGCTGTCCCAGCCAGGCCCCGCACTGCCCGCGGTGCGGGCGGTGGTGCGCCGCTTCGCCGCGGAGGCCGCTTCCCCGGAGGGCAGGGCGACCGGCTGCTTCATCACCAACACGGCGGCCGAGTTGGCCCCGCACGACCCCGCGGCGGCCCGGCGGGTCGAGACCAGCTGGGAGCACGTCGAGACCCTGCTGCACTCCGCGCTCGTACGGGCCCAAGCCCAGGGCGAGCTGCCCGAGAACCGTGATCCGCGCGCGCTGGCCCGCATGCTTCTGGTCCTGCTGCAGGGCGTACGCATCGTCGGCAAGGCGTCGAACGATCCCGCCCGGGTGCGGGACGCGGCCGAGCAGGCGCTGGCCCTGCTGGACTGAATCGCACGCGACCGAGGCGCCGAGCCTCCTTCTGCACGCCCGAATAATGAACCGATCGGTCAAAAATCTGGAGAGGGTATGACCACGACGGACGCTGCACACGTCGCCATCACGCGGCACCGATTAGCCTTACTCCTCCTCGGCAGCGTCCAGACCACGCTGATCTTGACTTTGGCCACGCTCGCCGTCCCGCTGCCCCTCATCGCGCGCGAATTCGACCTGGAACGCGCCGACTTGATCCTGCTCAGCGCCGCTTACGGATTGACCTTCGCCGGCCTGCTGCTCTTCGGCGGACGCCTCGCCGACCGCTACGGCGGTCGGCGCGCCCTCACCGCGGGCCTTGTCCTCTTCGCCGCCGCCTCGGCCGCCGCCCCGCTCGCCACCGGCATCGGGACGCTGCTCGGGGCGCGCTTCGCGCAAGGCGCGGGAGCGGCTCTGATCGCGCCGGCCGCCATGGCAGTGCTGCGCACCGTCTTCCCGTCCCCCACCGCGTACGGCAGGGCGATGGCCACCTGGGGCGGTCTCTCGGTGCTCGGCGCGACCGCGGGCAATCTGCTCTCCGGCGTCGTCTCGACGCTGCTGTCCTGGCGTTGGACCTTCGCCGTACCGCTCATGGTGGCCGGTTCAGCCCTCGCCCTCACGCCCCGGCTGCTGCCGGACACCGCGCCGAGCCGAGGCAGGGCTCTCGACCTGCCGGGTGCTCTGCTCGCCACCGGCGGGATCACCCTGGCCAGTTACGGGCTCGTCGTCACCGACAACCGCCCCTGGTCGTCGGCCGGCGTGCTCGTGCCACTGCTCGGCGGGACCGCACTCCTTGCCGCGTTCCTGTACATCGAGCGCCGCGCCTGCGATCCGCTGCTGCCGCCCCGCTTCTTGCTCCACCGGCGGCGCTCCCTTGCCCTCACGGCCATCGCACTGAGCGCCTGTGGGACCGCGATGACCTTCGTGGTCCTCTCGCTCCACTTCCAGCAGGCGCGCCACTGGTCGCCGCTGCAGACCTCGGCCGCCTTCACGCCGTTCGCCGTCGCGCTGATCGCCTCGGGCCGCGCGGCAGGACCGCTCATCGGCCGGTACGGGGCCCGAGCCATCACGGCCGCCGGGCTCGGCACCGGCGCGACCGGGCTCGCCCTCCTCGCGCTCACCGGGCTCGATGCGCACACCGCGTACGTCCATGGACCGCTGCCGGGCCTCGTGCTGCTGCCGGCCGGCGTCGCGGCCTCCTTCGCGGGAGCCGCCGTACTCGCCACCGAAGGCGTACCGCAGAGGCAGACCGGGCTCGCGGGAGGCGTGCTGAACACCGCGATGGAATTCGGCCCGACCGTCCTCTTCGCCCTCCTGCTCACGCTCGGCAGCGACGCCTGGTCCCTGGCCGCGACCGGGGCTGCCTTCGCCGTCGCGGCCCTCCTGAACCACCGCACCAAGTAATCCGTCGATCAAGGGAGTCACCGAAAATGAACCGCTTCACCGGCAAGACCGTCCTCGTCACCGGCGCGGGCTCCGGCCTCGGCCGCGCGATCGCGCTCGCCTTCGCCGCCGAGGGCGCATCCGTGGTCGTCGCGGGACGCACCGCGGCTTCCCTGGACGAGACGGTCGGCCTCATCGAGGCGGCCGGGGGCACGGCCGCCGCCGTCACCGCCGATGTCACCGACTCCGGCCGGCTCGAGGACCTCGTACGCGAGAGCGTCACCCGTTTCGGCGGACTGGACATCGCGGTCAACAACGCCGGGATACTCCGTGGCGCCGCCGTACCCGTCGGCGAGGTGAGCGAGGAGGACTGGGACGCCGTTTTGCGGACCAATGTCACCGGCGTCTGGCTGGCCATGAAACACGAGATCGCGTACATGAAGGAGAACGGCGGCGGCGCCATCGTCAATGTGTCCTCCAACCTGGGCGCACACATGCGGATCCCGAACGTCGCCGCGTACATCACCTCGAAGGCAGCGGTCTCCGCGCTGACCCGCGCCGCCGCTCTCGACCACATCCAGCAGGGCATCCGCATCAACGCGGTCAGCCCGGGCGCCTCCGCGGCTCCCATGTCGCTGCGGCCGGGCGAGACCGAGGCCGACCGTGCCGAGCGGGTGAAGACGGAGAACCCGCTCGGCCGGGTCGCGGAGGCCGAAGAAGTGGCGGCCGCCGTGCTCTACCTCGCCTCACCCGCGGCCGGCGCTGTGGTCGGCACCGACCTGGTCGTCGACAGTGGATCATCAGCCTGACGGTTCGCAGGCTGGGGCGACACAAGCCTGCCTGGCGGCAAGCCCGCCATGACGGGCCGGACGCGCACGACATCTCCAGCCGGAACCGCGGCACTGCGGTGATCACCAGTGCCAACTGCGGCATCGGCCGTGCATCGCACGCGAACTGGCCCGTCATGACGCGCGGCAAGGGACGCCGAGGCCCGGCTGAAAGGTGAAATCCCGGGTTTCGAAGCGCACTTCGCATATCTCGACCGGGTCGACGGTGAGGCGGTGGCGGGCTTTGTCGGAGGCCCAGCCGGTGACGTACCGGCACGGGTCTGGCCGGGCAACGGTGCCCGACGCGCGCTGAGCCCGGATCCTCCTCAGGGGTCTCCTCTCTTGGAAAGGAGACGAACCAGCCTTGCTATCGGACGGCTGCTGCGTTCCGGGTGACTCGTAGGATGAACGCCCAGTCCCCGGCAACTGCAGTGCCGGAGATCGAGCGCTCCGCAGTCGTCCGAACCACCGCTCGATCGCGATGTGCGCCACTCGATGAACTCCACGCCAGGCCACGGACGCGGGTGTCGCGGCGCGCGGAAGTACATCTCGGCCAGGCCATGGACCGCGATCCGCTGCTGCCGGGCGCAACGGACGTGGTGGTCTTCAGCTGTTCATCAGCCTCACCGCCGCGCGGCTCATTCCTTCACAAGCACCGAGGCCGCTCCAGCCTCCGCATACAGGGCCCGGACATCGTCGGCGAGGTTGGCACAGTCATGGAGGTCGATGTCGAGAGCGTGGCCGATGAGGCCGAACAGGTGCGACAGGCGGCCACCGCCTCGTGCAGCCGGTCTGGCCACGGCATGCGAACCGGCGGCGGAGTGGGCCTGCCTTCGAAGACGGTGCCTGCATCGGCGAGTTGACGAGCCTTGCAAGCGACTTCGGACGCGTCGGCGCACCGCTGCAGGCTGTCCACCGCGTCCAGGCCCAGCGCCAGGGAGATGATCGGGGCGGCATGGGGCTGGCCCAGGTGTACTCGGTGCGGCGGGCGTGGCGGGCGTGGTGGGCGTGGCGGGATCGGGCGGCTTCCACCCGTTCGGCCTGGGTCCTTTCCTGGTCGCGGCACAATCACACGGGCGGCGGCACCGGCCGCGAGGTCGTGGTGGGTGAGGACCGACTCCTCGAATCACAGCCCCGGCCGCCGGTCGCCCCACCGCGCCGCCACGAGTTCGGCGACGGACTCCATGAACAGTAGTTGACTTACCCTCAGATTTTTGTGGAGTGACGGCAGACCGGTGATCATGATCGACGGCACGACGACGAAAAGGATCTCCACACGGCTTTCCCCCGAGTCGCCCTGCCCATCGGCCGGTCGGCGGTGTGCGGGGCTTCTACCCGGGATGTCCGGCGAGGAGACGCGACACCTTGCCGCGCCGCTCCTGGACCTCCTTCTGGTAGGCGTTCAGCGCCTCGGCGTTGTTCGACTCCAGCTGCCGCTGGTAGCCGTCCAGTACCGCGAAGTAGACCGCGGCCAGGTTCGACGACCTCGTGCACGATTCGTCGGCGGCGGCCTTGGCGATCTCGTCGGCGGTGGGCTTCGCGGTGTTCCAGGGTCCGGCGGCCAGCTTCTCGGGGTCCTCGGCCGGATGGCCCGCCGCCGACATGCAGGCGCTCCAGCGCTTGCGCGCGGCGGTGACCCGTGCGTCCTGGCCGGCTTCCTGCAGTGACCGGCCGAACAGGGCCTGGGTCAGCTTCCAGCCGTCGCCGCTCGTCTGATCGGGGAGCTGTTTCTGTGCCTCACCCGCACAGGCGGCGAAGTCCTTGCCCTCCTGGCCCGCCAGGCCCGCCGCGCCGCCGGTCTCCGACGCGGGTGGGTGGAATCCCTGACGGCCGGCCGTCGCACGGCCGATGTAGCCCCAGGCGCCGGAGGGGGCGGCCGCCTCTTTGTCCGCCTCGGTCTCCACGGTGGCCCCGATCATGTTCTGACCCGAGTAGCTCTGGTGCCCCCGGCCCTTCATACAGCGGACGACCAGCGCCTTGTTCGCTGTGAACAGCCGGTCGTCGTCCTGCTGCGACGTGCCGTAGGCGGACAGCGGCAGGCGGGTCAGTCCGTCGTACCCGGTGGCGGGCGCGGTCGGGGAGGCCGCGATGGGCGGGGGTGTCGGCTCGGCGCCGCCGCCGGTCGAACCCGCGGAGCAGCCGGTGGCCAGGAGACCGGCGGCGATCGTCGTGGCCCAGGCCACTCCCACGGCGGGCCTCGGATGTTTCCGCGCTGCGGTTACGGCTCGGGCGGATCCCATTGCTGACGTACCTTCCGTTGTCGGCGGTGGCCTGCCGGCAGGGGGCGTCCGAACCCGGCAGGCACCGTTCAGCGTCGGATTCCGACTAGTAGATGACCAGGTTGATGATGTTTTTGAACATCCACTGCTGGTACTGCCACTTGTCGAATTTCACCGACCAGTACTTGCCGTCGTACCCCTCCGCCAGGAAGATGCCGGCGTTGTTGCCCGTGCTGAAGGCATAGTTCGCGTAGTCGGGGGATGTGCTTCCGGCATCCGCGTAGCATATGAACGTCAGCTGCCCGGTCCTGCTGTTTTGGATGTGAAAGGCGAAGTACTCCTTCTTGCCGTAGATCTGGTCCCACGTGCAGGAGAACGGGTCGACCGTGTGGATCGCCGACGCGGGTGCGGCGACCGCGACGGTCAGGGCTCCTGCCGCCGCTGCCGCTCCTGCCAGGAGTCTCAGCCGGCCGATCTTTTTCGCCATCTTGCGACCCTCCATAAGTCGAAATGCCATGGACACGACACTTGCCGTGTGAGGGCCGACCTCGTTCGTGCGTGGCCCGTGCGTTCGATCGTGCCAGTGGCGGTCAGCCGTATGCGGCGCACAGCGGCTTCACCGGCTAAGTACAGGGAAACCTCACACGAACCACACCGCCCCCTTGTGCACCGCGGTGACAAGCTCCGTGCGGGACCGCACTCCGGTACGGGCGAACAGACGGGACAGTCGGTTGGCGACCACCTCCTCGTTCAGCCCCAGGACGATGGCGATCTGACGGTTCGTGAGCCCCTCGACGACTAGCGTGGCCAGCAGCTGCTCGTTCTCCGCGGTGGCCTGCTTACGACCAGGGACGACGACCCGCGCCTCGCGCATCGCCGCCCTGGTGCGGAAGCGCCACAGAGCGGCACCGGTGACGCCGAACAGCTCGTAGGCCTCGCGCAGCAGCGCGGCCGGACCCGCGCCCAGGGCGGCGGCGGCCACGAACACGTTCGCCGTCTCGAACGGCAGCCCGCGGGAGCGGGCCAGGTCCACCGCCTCGCGCAGCTGTTCACAGGCGGTCCCGTGAGCGGTGCGGGGGGCGTCCTTCGGCAGGACCTGGGCCGAGGCCAGCAGGTACCTCAACCGTGCCCGGCCACTGTCCGTCCGGGCGGCGATCCGCTCCAGGCGGCCCAGGCACGTCAGCGCCTCGGCAGTACGTCCTGTCCGGGCCGTCACCTCGGCGAGCGGGGCCCACAGCTCTTCCGTGCCATAGGTCTGCGCGTGTGCCCGCGCCGCGTCCAGTCCGCGCCGCAGTGTCCGCTCGGCCCGCTTGAGATCACCGAGGGCCATGTGCACCTCCGCCTCCGCGCTGTGCAGAGAGCACCGCGGCGGGCCCTCCTCGGGACCGCTCACGCGCTCCACCATCCGGAGGGCGCTGGTGACGCGGCCCCGGGCGAGGAGGATGGCCGCGGTCCGCGCGGGAAGCAGAAAGCTGTCCGACCCGGGGACCTGGGTCTGGTGGGCCGGCAGCCCACGGGCCGATTCCAGCGCCTGGTCCCACCGGCCGGTGAGATGGTGCCACAGGAACCGGCTGAGCGGGGGCAGCGCCTCCACGGTCAGCTGACGGGAGTTCAGCAGCGCTCTGGCGGCGTTCACGTCATGGCCGACGAGCAGTTCGTCGAACATGGCCGTGGCCAGCGCGTGCACCATACCGGGAGGCAGTTCCGACGCTTCCGCCATGGCCAGTTCGCGCCGGAAGGACTCCGGGCGGCCCAGCGCGAGTTCCGCCGCGGCGAGGAGGAGCTTGGGTACCGCGCGGTCGCGCGGGCCCGCGTGCCACCCGGCCGTCCGGGTGAGCAGGTCCACCGCCTCCTGCCACCGGGCCAGCCGGCACAGGGCCAGGGCCCGGCCGCACACCTTGGCGGGAGCGGGTACCGGCAGTTCGTCCCACCATCGTGTCGTCGCCAGGCGGGCCAGCGCGGGCCAGTCCCGCTGGTTGGCCGTCGCCGCCGCCAGCTGGCAGGCGGCCTGCTGCAGCGCCGTCGCGGTCAGGGACGCCCCGGGGTGGCGGAGCAGCGCCGCTGTGATGGTGCGCCCGCTCCGGTTGTCGCCCGCCACATACGCGGCCGTGGCACTCCGTTGCAGGGCCGCGACACGGGCGGCGGGCTGTTCGATCAGGTTGGCGGCGGCCAGCAGCCAGCGCAGCACCGCCTGGTCGTCGGTGCCGGGCGGCATGCGCTCGGCGGCGGCGGTCAGTTCGGCCACCGCGCGTTCGGGGTCCACCAGGCTGCCCGCGTCCGCGACCCGGTCCGCCGGATAGGTCCGGGCGTCCGCCTCGCCGAGGAGGATCGGCTCCGGAGGCGGCGTCACCCCGGCGCGCGTCACATCGGCGTCCGCAGCCGCCCAGAGTGCCTCGACCGCGAGGGCGGACAGCCGGCAGCGCTCCATCGGTCTCAGCCGCTCCCGGACGCTGTGCGCCGTCAGCGGGAGGCGGAACGTCCACCCCTGTACCGCGGTGCCGTCCGGGCCGGGCAGTTCGTCGACGATGCCCGCCCCGACCAGGCCGCGTAAGGCGTCGCCGACGCTGTCGGCGGACAGACCCGTCCACAGCGCAGTCAGCTCCAGGGCCGGCCTGCCGAGCGGTCCCAGGATGCTCAGCGCCGCGGCCACCGCGCGAAACGGCTCGCCCAGGGCGTCCAGGGCCGTCATGAAGACGTTGTGCTCCGGAAGAACCGGGGGCGGCGACGTCGTACCGACGAAAGCATGCCCGTCGAGGACCTGGATCCCGCCCGGTGCGTCCCATCCGGTGATCAGGGCGTCGACCGCTCCGGGGATCCCGCGGGTCAACTCGTGGACCCGCCGGGCCAGCCTGGCGTCGGGGGTCGCCCCCAACCGCCGTCGCACCAGCGCGGTGGTGTCCTCCGGCGCCAGCCGGGAAAGCACGACCGACCAGGTGCCCTCGGTGCCGGCGGGCCGGGCCACGGCCCCGCCCGGACCATCGCCGCCCGGCGCCGTGCCTTGCGCGCTCCGCTCGACGTGCTGTGCCGCCGCGACCACCAGCCGGACATCGGGCAGCGGGCGGAGAACAGCGATCATGCCGAGCAGGGCCAGGGACGCGGGATCGGCATACTGGGCGTCGTCGATCAGCACGGCCAGTCGCGTGGACCGGGTCAACGCGGCGCACAGCAGGGCGCGCATCGCCGCCTGGTCGCGTCTGTCGACGGCGGCCGCGGCCCGTGTCAGGGTGTGTCCCTCCACCCCCTGCCGCTCCGGCCCGTACCGGTGTTCCTCCAGCACCATCACCAGCCTCAGTGCCAGCAGCAGCGGCCGTTCGGTATCGCCCGGAACACACTCCACCGTGGACACAGGCGTCCCCTGGGCACGCAGCCGGTCACCGGCCGCCCGGACGAACGCGGTGCGCCCCACTCCCCGTTCGCCCCGCACGACCACCAGGCGCGGGCCGTCGGGGTCGCTCAGACGGCGGTGCATCTCGTCCGACGCACACTCGCGGCCGAACACGCGGATCACGTCATCGTCTTTCGCGTTGCCATTCGCATTGTCTGTCACGTTGGCGGCCACGTTGTCCGCCGCTGTCTGCCGACTGCCTGTCATTGTTGTCTGCCGATTGCCTATCGCGTTGTCTTTTAATTGTCTGCCGCGTCGTCTGTTGCGCTGCCTTCCAAAGACGCAGCCCTGGTTCAGTGCGTTCCTTTCCTCCGTGGAGTTCCGTATTGATTTTCTGGCGGCCGAACTTGCTGGCCCAGCGGTTCTCCGAGGCCCCATGTGCCGATGAACGAGTTCATCCGAGAAGCCGTCTGAGCATGAGAGGAAATGAGGACGAGCAAGGAGCCGCGATGCCGGAGAACCCTCGACGCGCCATCGGCAGGGACGGCGAAATCCGCGAAGTGGCGAAGGCACTGTCCAGCACGGGAGACGGGTCGCGGATCCTCCTGGTCACGGCCGACGCCGGAACGGGCAAGACCACCGTGGTGGAACAGGCGCGCCGAACGGCGGTCCGGCACGGCGTCGCGGTGGTGCGGCTGGGCTGGGAACGCGCCGAGGACACCACCGACGTACCCCTCGTCGCCGAGGCGCGCTGCGGCCTGGTCATCGAGGACCCCGACGGCTGTCTGCCACCGCTGCCCGCCGTCCTCCGGGCGCGGCCGGGTGGCACCGCGTGGGACGGCGAGATGACCGGACTGGCCGCCTTGGGTGAGGCACTGGCACAGGCGGCCCGGCACCATCCCTTCGCACTGCTCACCGACGGCGTCGAGCGCATGCCGCGGCACATCGCCGAAGCACTGGGGGTGCTGCTGCGGGTCTTCCGCCCACGGGGCGTTCCGGTCGTGATGGCCGGACGGCCGGTGCCCGCGGCGGACGCAGTCCGCTCCTGGCTGACGGCCGCAGCCGACCGGGTGCTCGAACTGCCCCCTCTGCGGCCGGCCGACGCCGCCGCGCTCGTCACCGCCCGGGTCGGCGGGCGGTTCGGCCGCCCGGCCGAACCCGCGCTGGCGGACGCCGTGTCACGGGCCCTGGGTCCACTGGCGGGCAACCCACGGGCCGTGCTGTCGGTGCTCGGATCGCTGGACGAGCGGAGCCTGCTGGAACTCGACGGCCTGCTGTGCCTGGCGGTTCCGGAGAACCGGCTGCGGCTGACCACGGAGCCGGCCGAGCTGCTCCCGTCGGGCTGGCCCGGCACGCCCGCCGATCCCGGGATCGCCGAGGCGGCGATCTTCACCGCCCGGGTGCTGGAACACGCCGAAGTGCGGATCGAGGACGTGGTCAGGCTGACACCGCCGGCCGCGGCACGGAGCATCGAGCACGGGCTGGACCGACTGGTCGCGGACCGGGTGCTGGAAGCGGACGACCAGGGCCGCATGTCGTTCGTGGTCCCCGCACTCGCGGAGGCGTTGAGGACCCTGCCCGCCGGGCGTGACATGCAGGCCGCGCACGCGCGGTTCGTCACGCGGTTCGTCACGGCGGTGACGGACCGGCTGGGCGTCGAGGGCACGGGCAGCGGCTACCCCATGCTGGCCGATCACGTCGCGGCGGCCGGCCCGCTGCTGGACGACACCCTCGCGGTACCGCTGCTGCTGGCGGCGGCCCGCGAGGACGCCAGAGTCGACTGGCCCCGATCGGTCCGCGCCTACGCCTCGGTGCTTCGCCGGCTGCCCCCCGAGGACCGTCGGACCCTCGGAGTGCTGCGCGAGGCGAGCGCACTGAGTCTGCGACACGGCGACCACTCGGGGCTCCTGGCGCTCGGCGAGCCCCTGCTCGCCCGGCTGGCCGCGGCGCGCGCCGAGCACCCCACCGACGTGGCGGCCGTCGTCTGTGCCTCGGTCTGGGCGGCCCTGCACGAACACCGTTCCCCGTACGCGGACGACACCGACGTCCGATACCGCGCGGTACTGGAGCGGGCGCCCGCGGCGGCCGGACTGGCGGCGCTCGGGGGGCTCTACGGCATCGGTCCGGTGACGCCCAGGCCGGCACCGGCCGCGAACCCCGCCGCGGTCACTGCTCCCGGGCACCCCGGCGGCTCCGTGCCCACCCCCGCCGAGCTGGACCTGGTGGCCGCTGCGGTGGGCGGTGCCGCCGAGCTGCGACAGGCTCGGCGGCGCCTGCCCCCGGACGCCCTCGACGAGCCGGCCCTGAACCGACTGCACGACGCCGCCGCCTACGCAGACCTGGCCGGCGCTCTCGCCGCCGTCCTCGGCGACCGTTATGCCCCCGCCCAGGACAGCGTCGCCGTCCGGTACCGGACGATGGTCCGCGACTACCTGGCGGGCAACTGGGACGCCGCGCTGGCGACCGCCCGTCGCATCGAGGTGCGCAGCCGGTCCGGGGGCACCGCGGGCGCCGCCCAGTCGGCGCGAGCGCTGGCCGCCGAGATCCACTGCATGCGCGGAAACGTCGAATCCGCCCGCTCCTGGCTCGAACTGATCCCCGACACGGTCGTCCATCCGCTGGCCGCGCGGGCCCGGCTGCTCGTCCTGTGCGGGTCGGGGCGAGCTGAGGAGGCGCTGGAAAGGGCCTGGCGGGATGTGCGGCTGGCGCGAAGGGGCGGTCGGCTCGCCGGCCTCGAACGGGTGCTGCTGCGCGTTCTGTCGTTCGCCGCGCTCCATGGCCGCCCTCGGACGGTCCACCAGGCCCTGAACGCACTGGAGGAGCTGCACATCGAGACCGCCTCACGCATGACCCATGAGGCCGTACTGATCGCACGGGCCATCACGCACCACGACGCGGACAGTGCGCGGGCTGCTCACGGACTGCTCGAACGCCGCGGCGACGTTCACCTTGCCGTGATCTGCAGCCTCTGTCTGGCGCACCTCGACGACGATCCCCGGCCCTGGTTGGCCGAGGCGGCCCGGACCGCGCAGGGCCTCGGTCTCGGGCAGATGTTCCGCTCCGAGATCACCCGTACCGCACAGCGGCGCGGGGTCCCGCTGCCCAGGCTCCGACAGGCCCGGGAGGAACTGACCCCGCTCGAGGTCGAGCTGTTGCGCATGGTGAGCGACGGCGCGACCAACCGGCAGATCGCCGCCGCACTCGCGTGCAGCGAGAAGACGGTGGAACAACGCCTGACACGTCTGTTCCGGCGCACCGGATGCCGCTCCCGCGCGGAACTGGCCGCCGCCTGGCTGGACGGCGGCCTGTCCCCGGCCTCGGGCACCGCTCAGAACGTGACGTCCGAGTGCCATTCGGAGGGGTGCTAGTGCCGCGGCAGGCAACGTTCGCCCCGTCGCGACGCCCGGCACGCACTCTCGCCGCACCGGCCGAAAGCCCAAGTACGTCCAGTACGA